>JAJXUR010000009.1 GCA_021782715.1 bacterium | reverse complement strand
GAGGTAAACATAAAACATATGGCTTAGTATACCTAGAACTGGGGCTGGACACGGCCTTGCATGCGGGTAAGGATTTGTTCGTTGCACCCTCGTCTCTCGACGAGATTCTCCCCGGAGGGAGTCTCCGGCTTTCGCCCTTGACGTCACTGTAGGCACCTCTATCCTCGCGGACGACGGGCGTTACCCGCTACCTATTTCCTATCTTGCGATAGGAGCATGTTCGGACTTTCCTCCCCGTGAGAAATCTCGCGGAGCGATCGTCTAGCCTGGTCCGAAAACATTATAGCACACATTATAGATGTGTATGAGTGCTATTTCCAGAGCTGATGCAAGGTATACTGAAGGGTATTATCAAGTAGCATTTCCATTTATTATGCCCCCGCACCTATCAGCTCCCCGTCGCCGTTCGTTTGATACTTTCAGCCTTTGGGCACTCCTCGCCACGATCGTCGCGGCGATCGTCTTCATCATCCCATCCGCCGTGACGCCGTTCGTGACGACTAAAGTGTTCTTGCTTGCCGCCGGGACATTGCTTACGCTCGCGTTTTACATCCTCGCTCGCCTCACGCGCGGCAATATCATCTTCCCGTCCACGGCGCTCATGGGTGCGCTCTGGCTGCCGGTCATCGCGTACGGGCTCTCTGCGGCGTTCTCGGGAGCACCGTTCGCCGGCAGTCTCTGGGGCACGGCGCTTGAGCCGGATACGCTCGGCTCCAGGCTTGCGGCAGCCGTGCTCGGGACGCTTACGACGCTTATCTTGCGCCGTCCTGAACACTACCGGTCGTTCCTGAATGTCGGTGCATATGCATTTGCCGCCATCGCTCTCATCGGGACAATCACCGTCATCGTCGGGCAATTTCTTCCGAATGTCATCTCTCCGGCTTTCTCGATTGTCGGGTCCATGAGTGATCTTGCTATCCTCCTTGGTCTCGGTATTGTCATCCTTCTCATCACGTTCCGTTTCCTCGAACCGTCCCTGCGTGCACGTCGCGCACTCCTCGTAAGCGGCGTCCTTGCTCTCTTCCTGCTCGCGGTCGCGAACTCCTCCCTTGTCTGGACGCTCCTCGCTCTCGTTTCACTCGGGCTCTTTGTCGAAGCAGTCATGCGTCACGGCTCAAGCGTTGCGGACGCGGATCTCGAGGGTTCCATCGTCGTTGCCGAAGCACCGCTTGAGGAGGGCGAGGGGAATCGCCCGCTCGCGCTTCCGCTCGCTGTTCTTGCTGTGTCGCTCTTCTTCCTCATCGGCGGCACGCTTGGCAGTGCGCTTGGCAGTGCTCTCCACGTGAATATGCTCAGCGTCCGTCCCTCATGGCAATCGACGCTCGCGGTCGCGGAGAAGACTTATTCGGTCGCGCCGGTCTTCGGGAGCGGTCCAGGCACTTTCGGTGCGCAGTGGCTCAAATATCGTGATGCATCGCTCAATTCGACCGTCTTCTGGAATATCGATTTCTCTTCCGGTATCGGGTTTATACCGACCTCGTTCGTGACGACTGGCATCATCGGCGCGTTCGCATGGCTCGTATTCCTCGGGCTCTTTATCGTGCTCGGGCTCCGTGTGCTTCTCGTACGCACGCCGCAAGACGCGTTCACGCGGTATGTCGCAATCGTCTCATTTATTGGCTCGCTCTATCTCTTTGCCGCCGCGTTGTTCGACCTCCCTGGTGCAATTGTTATCGCACTGGCTTTCGTCTTCGCAGGGATCTTCATATCAGCGACGCGATTCGCGAAAGATGGTCGCCAGTGGGGCATCCTGTTCTCGCGCAGTCCGCGGCTCGGTTTTGTCATCGTGTTCTCGCTGACCATCATCCTCCTCTCATCGGTCATGGTCGCCTACTCGCTTGTCGAACATTACATCGCGACGACCGAAGTCGCGCACGCGGCAGCATCGCTTTCGGTGGGGAACCTCGATGCTGCTGACCAGGCAGTGCAAAGCGCGCTCTCGTTCGCACCGACCGTATCGGCGTATCAGGTTCAGGCTAGTATCGCGAAGGCTCGGCTCAGCATCATCGCTGCGTCAACGACTATGGAGAAGAATGCTGCGCAGCAGGCATACCAGAGTGCGCTCTCTTCGGGTATCAATGCCGCGCTCACCGCGACGAATCTCGACCCGTCTGATTACCAGAACTGGATTGCGCTCGGCAATCTCTACGCGCAGGCAGTACCGCTCGGCGTCTCAAGCGCGTATGACAGCGCAAAGACTGCTTATAAGAAGGCTGAGGCGCTCGATCCGACGAACCCGCAGATCCCCTACGTCCTCGCACAGCTCGATATCGCGAACAAGGATACGAAGACGGCGCAGGATGACTTGAAGGCGGCCATCGCGCTAAAGCAGGATTACCCTGCCGCCATCTTCCTCCTCTCGCAGCTCGAGGTGCAGGATGGTAATGTGAAGGACGCACTCACGTCGGCACTCGCGGCAGCATATTTCTCGCCGAATGATCCGAACATCCTCTTCCAAGTCGGCGTGCTCTACGCGGCGCAGAACGATTTCGTGAATGCTGCGGCCGCTCTTTCTGCAGCAGTCTCCGCAAATCCGCAATTCGCGAATGCACGCTACCTCCTCTCGGCGGTCTATGCCAAGCAGGGTGATATGACGGATGCGCTCGCGCAAATGCAGGCGATTGCCGGGATGTCGAGCGACAATGCGACCGCGGTCGCTCCGCAACTCTCGGCGCTTGCGGCAGGGAAGAATCCATTCCCGGCTAACCTCCTCTCGGCTTCTTCGACGCCCGTGAAATAAGGGGTTAGAATAGGACCATATGGTCAGGCGGCTTTTCGAGCGCATCGCGGCACCAGTACGCGGCCTTCATCAGGCCGCGTACTTGCTTGCGGCGCTCACTCTCGCCTCGCAGGCCCTCGCCCTCCTGCGCGATCGCACCTTCGCACACACCTTCGGCGCGGGACAGGTGCTCGATCTCTACTACGCGGCATTCCGCGTGCCGGACCTGGTCTTCGCTCTCGTCTCATCCCTCGTCTCCGCCTATGTGATCATTCCGCGCATCACCGGGATGGACCGGGAGAAGACGCGTGAGCTGCTCTCTGAGAGCGCAACATTCCTCTTCACGGTCGGCGGGGTCATCTGTATCGTCATTGGCATCTTCATGCCGCAATTCCTCGCCCTCCTCTATCCGAGCTTCATCGCATCTCCTGCACAGGCACAATTCGTCCTCCTCGCCCGCCTCCTGCTCGTGCAGCCGCTCTTGCTCGGGCTCTCAGGCATCATTTCGAGCGTGACGCAGGTGCACCGCCGCTTCACGCTCTTCGCGCTCTCACCGGTCCTCTACAATCTCGGCATCATCCTCGGTACCGTCGTTCTGTATCCGCGCTTCGGCTTGCCGGGTATCGGTATCGGCGTTGTGGTCGGCGCATTCGCCTACCTCGCCGTGAACATCCCAGTCGTCATCGAGGCGGGCGTCGTGCCGCGTTTCCGCCTCCCGACATTCGCGACTATGGCGCCAATCGTGCATAATTCCGTACCGCGCTCGCTCGCGCTCGGAGTGAATTCGTTCACTATGCTCTTCCTCACGGCCATGGCTTCGCGGGTCGGCACCGGTTCGGTCTCTGTTTTCACGTTCGCCGGCAATCTTGAGGCAGTCCCGCTCGCTCTCATCGGTTCTTCGTATGCGGTGGCGGCATTCCCGGCGCTCTCCGAAGCGCTCGCGCTTAAGAAGCATGATGAATTCATGAAGATCCTCTCAGCGAGCGCGCGGCACATCATCCTTTGGTCGGTTGTCGCACTCGGCCTCATTGCGGTGCTGCGTGCGCATCTCGTGCGCGTTATCCTCGGGAGCGGCGCTTTCGATTGGAATGCGACGCGCCTCACCGCGGCACTCCTCGTCATTCTTGCGGTCGGTCTCGTCGTGGATGCGCTCGAGCTCCTTTTCTCGCGCGCGCTCTATGCCGCGCGCCAATCGTGGCGGCCGCTCCTCTATCAGCTTTCCGGCGGCGCCCTCACGGCTATTCTCGCTCTCGTTTTCGTCACGCTGCCCGCCCACATGTTTCTGGCTCCGCTCGCCAATTTCCTCAAAGTTGGCGATATTCCCGGCACGGCGGTCCTCCTCCTCGCGCTCGCGAACATCATCGGGCAATTTTTCCTCGTCTTCCTTTCTCTTATCGCATTGCGGGGCGTCGCTCCCGGACTCTCCCGCACGCTTCTGCGACCGCTTATCGACGGCAGTATCGCGGCGGTCGCGGGAGGCATAGCCGCCTACGCCGTCCTCTCGCTTGAGGGCGGCATCGCGCCGCTTACGTCTCTTATGGCCGTCTTTACCCAAGGGCTCGTTGCTGGTATCGTTGGCCTTGCTGCTTCGGCACTCGCGCTCTATCTCACCGAGAATGAAGAATTCCGTATCGTTGTGAATGCGCTCGGGCGGCTCATGCGATCGCCGGCGAAAGCGTCTGCGGTCCTCGAACCGTCCGCTGAAGAACCAGTCCAACCGTAATGAATCAAAACTTCCTCCGCAACTTCTCTATCATCGCGCACGTCGACCACGGCAAGTCGACGCTCGCTGACCGCCTGCTCGAGCGCACGGGAGCTATCCCGGAGCGCTTAATGCGCGATCAGGTGCTCGATCGCATGGATCTCGAGCGTGAGCGAGGCATCACTATCAAGATGCAACCGGTGCGCATGCGGTACAAAGAGTACACGCTCAACCTCATCGATACGCCCGGCCATATCGACTTCTCCTATGAAGTTTCGCGTGCCTTGAAAGCGGTCGAGGGGGTGCTCCTCTTGGTCGATTCGACGCAGGGCGTGCAGGCACAGACGCTGACCACGCTCGCGATGGCACAGGCGCAGGGCTGCGTCGTCATCCCGGTTGTCTCGAAGATCGACGCTCCTGCCGCTCGTGTGGACGAAGTCTCAAGCGAGCTCGCCAAGCTTCTCCATGTCGCGAAAGAAGACGTTATCGCTGTGTCGGGGAAAACCGGTGCAGGAGTCGACGAACTGCTTGAAGCGATTGTCGAACGCGTCCCTCCTCCTTCACAAAAAGCTACGGAGGGCGCAGCGCCTGACTCGGACGAGCCGAGAGGGTTGGTATTCGACTTCTCCTATTCTAAGCACCGCGGCGTCGCCGTGTATCTGCGCGTTTTCGATGGCACGTTCAAGAAAGGACAGCCGCTCGTCTTTCGCGCGGCGGGAAAAGAGTTCATCGCGCTTGAGACCGGCATCTTCACACCGGGGGAGACGCCAGCTGACTCGCTCTCGGCAGGGGAAATCGGCTATATTGTGACCGGTATCAAGGAGCCAGGCGTCGTCGCCGTGGGCGACACGATTGGCGCAGCGAAGGGTACACTCCCGGCTCTCGAGGGGTATGGCCGTCCTCGCCCGGTGGTATGGGCGTCGGTGTACCCGGAGAGTCAGGATGACCTGCCGCTCCTGCGGCAGTCGCTCGAACGGTTGCGACTTTCCGACTCGTCACTTTCGTTCGAGGAGGAGTCCTCCGGCGTGCTCGGCAGGGGATTCCGTTGCGGTTTCCTCGGTCTTCTTCATCTTGAGATTGTTACTGAGCGTCTGCGGCGCGAGTTCGGTCTGCAGCTCATTGTCACCATCCCAACTATCTCCTATGCCGTGACGACCACCAAGGGGGTGCGCGAAGTCGTCTATACGCCCGCGAAGTTCCCTGAGCATGGCGACATTGCTCTCATTGAGGAGCCGTGGGCGAAAGTCATCATCATCATTCCGCCGGATTCGCTCTCATCACTCATTCAACTCCTCTACGAGCACGAGGCGCAGACGGTCGGCACCGAGACCTACCAGGACGGCCGCGTCGAGATGGCGGTTGAGATGCCGCTCCGCGAGCTCATGCGCGGATTCTTCGATATGCTCAAGAATATCTCGTCCGGCTATGCGTCGCTTTCGTACGAATTGCTTCCCGAGCGGGTTGCGGATGTCGTGAAGCTCGACATTCTCGTTGCCGAAGAATCGGTGCCGGCCTTTTCACGCGTGGTCGCGCGTCGGAGGGTGCAGGAGGAAGCAGAAAAGATGGTGGAGAAGCTTCATGCGACTCTGCCAAAACAGCTTTTCGTGACCAAGATCCAAGCGAGAGCGCTCGGACGCATCATCGCGAGCAAGACGCTCTCGGCGATGCGTAAGGACGTGACCGGCTACCTCTATGGCGGCGACGTCTCGCGCAAGAACAAGCTCCTCGATAAGCAGAAGCGCGGCAAGAAGAAGATGCTCGAGCGGGGAACCGGGAAGGTGAATATCCCCGAAGAGGTCTTCATGAAGATGGTGCAGAGCGATAGTTAGCCGCAGGGTATACTGAAGCCATGCGCACGAATCAGTGGCAGCGAGGGGCTCTCATCGGTATCTTGCTTTTGGCGATATTCTGGCTCGTATCGCTCATCTGGGGGCTCGCCGGTAAAGCGCAGATTGCCGTCTCGCAGGCGGGCGATGTACAGCGGCAGTATCAGGCGCTTGAGACTCGCAAATCGGCGCTCGGTGCGAGTCTCGCGGCGCTCGGGACGAGCCGCGGTCGCGATGCCGCCATCCGGACGGCATTCGGGGTTGCGCGCCCGGGAGAAGAGGTTATCGTGGTGGTACCGCCGGCCACGAATACCGTGGCGACAACGACCTCGTGGTGGCAGAACGTGCTACATTGGTTCTGAATCGAAGTTCGACGTCAATATAAAAGCGGGTATGGTTTAGTGGCAGAATGCGACCTTCCCAAGGTTGAGACCCGGGTTCGATTCCCGGTACCCGCACAAAGAGAGAAACGATGCTGAATCCGGTTGTAGCGAGTAAGGAAATGCGGCCTCAATGTTGAGTTTTCCATCCCTCAGAGTCAGGTTCGAACCGATCGTTTTGAGAATCATCTTCCGAAGCGCGTCGTCGCCTGCCATGAACCATGCCGCGGCTCTACTGCCGAACGAAACGACTGCCATGACGGGTTCGAACCACCTGGCCTGTCGATCTAGCCCGGAGTGTTCTTCAGTCAGCGCGATCTTCTCTTTCTGCATTTCCTCGCGACGGGAAACAAGATCCTGATCGTCAATCAGGCCCCGTAGCCTCAAATCGATAAGCGTCTTCAGTTTCTCGTCGCATCCACGGATCGCTTTTTCAAGCGAAGCACGCTGAAATTCCACCGACTCCTCAACAGTCAGGCTTCGCTTCTCGATCGTCCTGATTGCGCACTCAACCACTTTAGGAGGAACATAAATGTCATGTAGTCGTTCTGCAATCTGGCGCTCAAGTTCTCGCACCTCAATTGATCGCTCCTTGCAACGCGTACCGATATTCCGCCGTGTGCAGTGATAATAGACGTACTTGGATCCAAACCGATTGGTCTTGTGTTCTGCGGTTACCATGAGACCGCAGGTACCGCAGCGTATGAGCCCAGTGTACGCGAACCTGTGCTTCTGCGGCTTTTCGGCACCGGGGCGGCCGAGTACCGCTTGGAGTCGCTCGAACTCTTTCCACGTAATCATCGGCTCGTGTTTTCCGGGATATAGCTGCCCGTTCCATCTGATATACCCTGCGTAAAATGGGTTGCTGAAGATACGGTATAGACTCGCGAGGCTTAATGGTCGGCCACCGGTTCGTTTGCGCTTGGGGGTGCGAAACCCCCATTGCATCCGAAGCATCCTCTCCAGTTCGGCGATGGTGTAAGAGCCGGTCACTGCTCTCTCGAAGAGCTTCTTCATAATTGGAAACGTCTCGGCATCGGACACAATCGTTTGAAGTTCCTGCTCGTTCTTGTAACCAGTAGGTGGTTTGTTTGGTTTCCAACCGCGCTCCAGCTTCGCGCGCATTCCACGCTTGACGTTCTCGCTCAGAGAGTCGACGTAATATTTCGAGTACCCGAAGATAATCTGGAGCATGAATTTGCCCTGCGGATTATTCTCGAAGGAAGAGGTTGCGAACTTGAGATCTTTGAGGCGATTGCGATCAAGGAGATGAATGATCCGGCCCCCATCGACAGAGTTCCTCGCAAGACGGTCCGGGTGCCAGGCAATGATTCCATCGGCCTGCCCTTGTTCAATTCGACGAATCATTTCGTCGAAGATAGGTCGGCCTGGTGCTTTGGCACTGAAGGCTTCCCTATAAATATCTGCAACTTCCACTGACGGATCGCTGCTGAACTTGCTTTGGAGCTCCTTGAGCTGAGAGTCAATGGAAAGTACCTGACGGTCTTCAGACTCCGTCGATTTTCTGCAATAGATAAAATATCTCATGCTTGTGCGTACACCAATCTAGCGTACACGCCAGGAAAGTCACATGGGCGAGATCGTGCCGAGGAAGCACGCTTTCACGCCTTCGCGTAAGCACTTCATTCCGCTAGCCTGGTAGGAATGGCGGATGAAGAAGAAAGGAAAACACAAAGAGTCACCCCGACCGTATCGCGACGCTTGCCCGGCGGTGGCATACTTGAGCTGATCTACCAGCTCGACACGGGTAGAACTGCCTTCGCCGTATTTCGTGGCGGCGAGGTCTCGGTAGCAAGTTCTCTGGATACGGATACCGGCGAGCGGCTGGTTCCGGTCCCGGCCACCAATAACCTCATCAAGCACGGCGCGCTGCTGCTTCCCGATAAGCCAGAGCCCTACGGCTCGACTGGCGAACTGATTGAAGCAGTTCAGGCGTATCTCTTTCTCTATGTGGATCTATCCGAACGATTTCAGAGGATCGCCAGCTACTACATCCTCCTCACCTGGGTCTACGATGCCTTCAATGAATTGCCGTACCTTCGGCTACGCGGAGACTTCGGATCGGGCAAGACGCGAGCGCTCATCGTTATCGGGTCGCTATGCTACAAAACGTTTTTTGCCAGCGGCGCTTCCACGGTCTCGCCCATTTTCCATACGCTCGATACATTTCGCGGGACCTTGATTTTCGACGAGGCCGACTTTCGCTTCAGCGATGAGAAGTCGGAACTGGTCAAGATATTCAACAATGGCAATGCAAAAGGCTTTCCAGTCCTGCGTACCGCGATGACGATCAAGAAGGAATTTGACCCCAGAGCCTTCAATGTCTTCGGTCCGAAGATCGTAGCTATGCGCAGGTCGTTCGAAGACCAAGCGCTTGAGAGCCGATTTCTGACCGAGGAAATGGGCCAGCGGAGTCTGCGGGGCGATATCCCAATCAACCTTCCTGACGCGCAGAAAGAGGAAGCCCGATCATTGCGCAATCGGCTACTCATGTACCGTTTTCAGTCCCTCGAACGAATCAAGGTCGATGCGTCGTTGGTCGATCCATCGCTGTCCCCGCGACTCAATCAGATCCTCGTACCGCTACTTTCTATCATTGATGATGAGCAGTTGCAGGAGGAAGTGTGTGATTCGGTAAAGTCATTCGACCAGGATATCTATGCGGAACGCTCGGGATCCGCAGAAGCTGGCATCCTGGAAATCCTCTCAGAGATGCTCTCGGCGCAAGATCGAACGAGTATCCCCGTTTCCGAAGTGACCGTTGCCTTTGTCGGTCGGTTTGGCGGGGAGTACGACAGGCCGATCACCAACCGATTCATCGGCGGCATTCTGCGCAAGCGGCTCCGGCTTTCAACTTACAAGAGCCACGGGGTCTACGTGGTGCCGGCGACCGAGAAGCCGAAAGTGGACCAACTGTGCATCCGCTATGGAGTCATCGATCGGGGCACTGACACTTCAAAAGAGCCGCAATGATAGCGGCCATAAATACGTTATGAATTTGCGGCTGTGGCTAGCCTAGCATGGCGCTATCGAAACTTACCGAAGCGATGACGTGGTTCAGACCTGAGAATCTCTTCTGCGCACCATGCGAGTTTCAAGTCAACGATCCGCACGTGGTAAACCATATAATCAAGGGTATTTTAAGATCAAACATACTTTGTCGGCGTAGCAGCGATTGCAGCACCACAACTATAAGATAGACGCCGCACTGCTCGGTAAAATTGTGCTAGCTCGCTTTCTGGAGTTGCCGTTGCGGACTTTTGATCGCCAGGTGACCCAGGTGGAGTCCTCCGCTGAATTCACTTTCCTGCACCCCTGGATGAGCGTTGATCGATTGGCAGGTGCGCGGGTGGTGGCGCATGACGCGGCCAACATTCTCAAAACCCCGGCATCCCCAATTCTGGGAGAAATCCGCGAGGAGGGAGGAAGTCTAATATTCCTCTATCACCGCGCCAGCTACGCGCGGGAATATCGGTTCGATGAGGAGGGAATAAAGCGCCGTATGTCCCGTCCGAACTTTCCTGCGGAGCAGGCGAGCGCATTGCACAGACTACGTCTGATCAACACCAGAAACCGGCTCACCCACTCACTGATACAGACGATGCTGGCAGCGCAAACGGCGTATCTACGTTCCGGTCAGGCCTTGGCGCTCCTACCACTGACCCAGGCGGCAATTGCCGCCCGGCTGCGATCGGAGTCGAATCTTTCCGTGGTGGCGGATCCTGGTCGGATCTCCCGGCTGGTGCGTGGTTTGTCGATCATTCTGCCGAATGGGAAAGCGGTGCGGTTAAGCACTCTGTTCCCGAAGCCGCGGCAGGTTCATTGCCAATTCGTGGATCATGTGATAAAAGTGGAAAAAACTTGGATGGCCGCAGGAGGATTGCGGGAGCCGTTGTCGGACAAGGCTATTGCCGAAATTCTCGGGCGCGAATACGGTGTTCGTCTGTTGAGACGTACGGTGGCCAACATCCGACACGACTTGGCGATTCCCGATTGTCGAAGCCGCAGCCAACGGTTGAATTATCTGGCAGCGACCGAGGGGTTTTCCGCACTCGTGCCGCTGACCCCTCAAACGTTGCGGGCTGTGGTTCCGGCTGATCCAGGGGTGTACGAGATTCGGGCGAGTCTCGCTTCTCCGCTTGGTGGGGAAAGGCAAGAATGGCCGGGAGAAAGGGTATCGACGGTGTCGCATAGCGTGGTCTACATCGGCTCGGCTGGAGATTTGCGCAAACGCT
This sequence comes from bacterium, assembly GCA_021782715.1. GTDB lineage: Bacteria > Patescibacteriota > Minisyncoccia > Phycocordibacterales > Phycocordibacteraceae > C7867-001. The sequence continues at coordinate 1,197 of JAJXUR010000009.1, read as the reverse complement.
TGGGGGATCACCTGCGTGGCAGCAGCGATAACGCGGTACTTTATCGCCACATCGCGGACGGCGCTGCGCGGGTCCGGTTCCGTCTCATCAGCGACGGGTGGCGCTTGGTGGAGCGGGAACTGTATCGAGTATTTTGCGAGACTTTCGGCGCGCCACCACCATGCAATCGCATGAGTCCATGAAAATAGAGAGCCATCGGTGAATGGAGAGTGCCGTCGTCTGACGCACAGTGTGAGCAAGAATAAATAAAGGCTGAGACGCATCGTGGAAAAAATATTGCGCAAGCAAGCAAGCAAGCAAGCAAGCCTGACGTCTGTCGCGATGGCTTCGTCTTCATAGGCGGGCCCGGAAGCCACCCGCCGATGAAGCTCTCGAATGAGGCAGTTGCGCCCGTCGGTCATGCGGAGATGCCCGGTGACGCGGGTGCCGGGGGATGCAAGGCGTTCCTTGAGTCCGATAAAGTTTATGCAGGGCTGACATCCGGAGGGTACTTCGGCATCGGCAATAAGCCACGCGTTGGCTGGTTACCCAGGCGCAGATACGCGCTCTGGCGCTATTCCCCAGTATCTATCGGGGCCTCGCCGATTCTTCGGAAACCATCTCGCTGCCCACGGGACGGTAGATCTCGATCCCGCTGTGCTTCAGGCGGCGAAGGGCGTAACACGCCTGATCGCCATCGCCACGTTGGCCACCTGCGGCGGCATCCGCATCCAGCATGAATGGGGTCCGCAGTATGAGCGAGACTCCTCGCCCCAAGCGAAGAAGAATAATCCCCTTGCTTTTGAAAGTGAGTATAGCCCCGCTGGTGGCAGGACTCATTTTACTGATCATGCTTGCGTGGCAAATTCATGCCACCGACAAAATCGAATGGAACGCAGCGACGATCAATCAGGTGGGCAGCCAGCGGATGCGGCTATTCAAGATTGCCCTTTTGACCGACCAATACACCGAGTACGGGGAGCCCAAGACCCGGACCTTGATCGACAAAGAGGTGACGACCTTCGGGGCGATTCTCCATGGGCTTAAATACGGCGCTCCGCAGTATGGCCTCAAGCGCATGAACGATCCGGAATCCATTGCCTACCTTGATAAAAGCGTGGATGAGTGGAACAGGACCGTCAAGCCCCTGGTTCAAGATGTCCTTGCTACGCCGGCTTCCAGGGAAGAGCTCCAGACATTGGATGACCGCGTGGAACA
>JAJXUR010000062.1:1962-2673 GCA_021782715.1 bacterium | reverse complement strand
GAATTCTGCCATAGTGAATCGGTTAATTGTTGTTAAATCACGAATTACATCCGACGCGAGTCGGAAATAGCTCCGGCCAGCTGATTACAGAAAGCAGACAAGCCAAAGAGCGACGCCAAGATGCGTTAGGGTCACTATACGAGAACCTCCCGGGGAATGCAACCCGCCCTCTGTTCTAAAGACCGTCCGGAGCGAGGCCGGTATGTTTAGCAATGCGGGCGAGCATACGTGGACCGATTTCTTCGCGGTCGTGGAAGGCAAAAGTGTCAAACACCGAGTGTTTGACACTTGATAGCGCAGGCGCGCTGATGCGCTTCACGCTTTGTCGCGCCATAGGCCATGACGCCGGGAAGTTTCGGCATCTCGGCGATCCAGCGACCATCCGCCTCGCGGTCGAATTCAACGGTGAGCGACGTAAGCCGAGCTGGCTGTTTGATGCTCTTTTTCATGCGTGCATTATACCACAAAGACATGCGACCAGCTCTGCCGGTCGCATGTCTTGCTTCTGCTATTCCTGTGCAACACCAGGTGTTGCACAAAATACTACTTGCGGGAGGCGATGATGTCGGCGGCGACGTTATTCGGCACGACGTCGTAGTGATCGAACTCCATGGTCATGTTGCCGCGGCCTTCGGTCATCGAGCGGAGCGTCGTGGTATAGCCGAACATCTCGGAGAGCGGGACTTTGGCATGCACGGCCTTGTTCATGCC
>JAJXUR010000062.1:0-1952 GCA_021782715.1 bacterium | reverse complement strand
TTTCCTGAGAGACTGCCCGTTATGTCACCCATAAACTGGTCCGGCATGACGACCTCGACACGCATGATCGGCTCGAGGATGACCGCCTTCGCCTTCTGCGCCGCTTCCTGGAACGCCATCGACGCCGCGATCTTGTAGGCGATTTCCGAGGAGTCGACATCGTGATATGAGCCGTCGTAGAGGTCAATCGAGATATCCACCATCGGGAAGCCGGCGAGCACGCCACGGGTCATAGCTTCGCGCATACCCTTCTCGACCGGACCGATGAATTCCTGAGGAATAGCGCCACCCTTGATATTATTGATGAACTCAAAGTGCTCCTCGCGCGTAACGTTCTTCGCGACCTTCGCCTCCGGATCAACCGGTTCCATCTTCTTCATGCGGATCTTCACGTGGCCGTACTGGCCCTTACCGCCGGTCTGTTTGATGTACTTCCCTTCTGCCTCAGCAGATCCGAGAATGGTTTCGCGATACGCCACCTGCGGCTTCCCGACGTCGGCGACGACGTTGAATTCGCGCTTCATGCGGTCCACGAGGATCTCGAGGTGCAACTCGCCCATGCCCGAGATGATGGTCTCGTTCGTTTCCTCATCGGTCTTGATGCGGAACGTCGGATCTTCGTCGGAGAGCTTCCTGAGCGCGATACCCATCTTCTCCTGGTCGGCCTTGGTCTTCGGCTCGATGCGGAGGCTGACGACCGGCTCGGGGAACTTGATCTCTTCGAGGATGATTGGAGCATCTTCGGCGCAAAGCGTGTGCGAGGTCTTGGTGTCCTTGAGGCCCACAGCAGCGGCAATCTCGCCAGTGAAAACCTTCTCGACTTCCTCGCGCTTGTCGGCCTGGAGGCGGACGATGCGGCCGACGCGCTCCTTGGAGCCCGTGGTCGAGTTGTATACGTAGGAACCCGCGGTGAGCGTACCGGAATAGACGCGGAAGAAGGTCAATGCGCCGACGAACGGGTCGGTCTGGAGCTTGAAGGCGAGCGCGCAGAACGGCTCATCGTCGGAGGCATGACGCTCTATCGGCTCATTGGTCTTCGGATTGATGCCAGTCACCGGCGGGAGGTCAAGCGGCGACGGGAGGTAGTCGACGACCGCATCAAGCACGAGCTGCACACCCTTGTTCTTGAGCGCGCTGCCGCAGTACACCGGGAAGATATCGTTGTTGATGACCGCTTTGCGGAGAATCTTATTCAGCTCCTCAAGCGAGGGCTCCGTACCCTCGAGGTAGGCGCCCATGGCTGCGTCGTCCTGCTCGACGATGCGCTCGATGAGCTCGGCGCGATACTTCTTCGCATCCTCGAGGAGGTTCGCGGGAATCTCGACTTCGGTGACCTCTTCGCCCATATTGCCGGAGAAGGTGTAGGCCTTCATCTTGAGCAGGTCCACAGCACCTTCGTGTGCTGCCTCCTCACCCACCGGGATCTGCATACGGATAGCTTTCGGTGAGAGACGGTCGAGGATGCTTGCGTAGGAGCGCTCGAAGGATGCGCCCGTGCGATCGAGCTTATTGATGAAACAGACGCGCGGCACCGCAGCCTCATCGGCATAGCGCCAGTTGGTCTCGGACTGCGGCTCCACACCGGCCACCCCGTCGAAGACGACGATAGCGCCGTCGAGGACGCGCATCGAGCGCTTCACCTCAGCAGTGAAGTCGATGTGTCCGGGGGTATCGATAATATTGAAACGAGATTTCTTCGCGGTGTCCTTCTTGTCTGCCTCGTTGGTTTTCGTCCAGAAACAGGTGATAGCCGCCGAGGTGATGGTGATGCCGCGCTCGCGCTCCTGCTCCATCCAGTCGGTCGTGGTCTCGCCCTCGTGCACCTCGCCGATCTTGTGCTGGCTGCCCGTATAGAACAGCACGCGCTCGCTGGTGGTCGTCTTGCCCGCATCGATGTGGGCGATGATACCGAAGTTGCGCACCTTTTCGAGTGGATAGTCGCGATTCATAAA
>JAJXUR010000061.1 GCA_021782715.1 bacterium | reverse complement strand
GAAGAAAATTAAACGAGCAAAAGCAAATATCTTTTTGAAGTGAACAATCGGAAGACGATCGACGGTACGCAGCGCGACAACTTCGCGCGGTATATCAACCATTCGCATAAGCCGAATTGCGAGCCGAATATCGTGAAAGGCCGCGTCTGGATCGATGCCATCAAGAGTATCAAGCCGGGCGAGGAACTTACCTATGATTACGGTGATGAATATTTCGAAGAGCACATCAAGCCGTATGGCTGTAAGTGCGTGAAGTGCACGGCGAAGTAAAGTAAAACGAACGTCCCGCGGAAGCGGGACGTTCGTTTTCAGTGTCTCGGGAATCGCAGCATGAATGCGGTCGTCGTCGTCGGGGCGTTCAGAGCGCCGAGCGCGTAGAGCGTGGCGAGCGATGCTGTCCCGCCCCTCTTCAGGTAGTCGCCGCGCGCGGCTTTGTAGCCGGCTTTCTCCACGAGCGCGGTAGTCGTGGCATTGTGTTGCCCGAAAGGATACGCGAACTCATTCACGGTGATACCGAGAGTCTTTTCAATAAGGAGTTTGCTCCCGTCAATCTCGTTCCAGAGCTGTGCCGGGTCGGCAATCTTCGTGAGGAACGGATGAGAACGAGTATGGTCGCCGATCACCATGCCGGCCTTGAGCATCGTGCGCAAGTTGTCCCACGTAAGGAATCCGCGATGCCCGATCGGGTTAGTGAATACGAAGAATTCCGCCGTGTAGTGGTATTTCTCTAGGATAGGGAAGGCATAGGTGAACTGGTCGCTCCAACCATCATCGAAGGAGAGGATGACGGGGTTGCTCGGCAGCGGCGTTCCGTGCTCGAGATAGCTCTCAAGCGCGGCAAAGGTCGTGATGTGATAGCCGGCGTCGCCGAGGTATTTCATTTCGGCATCGAATACCTGTGGCGTGTGCGCGAGCGCTCGTACGGCACGGCTATCGCTCGGATAGCTCGGCCGGACGATGTGGTAGACGAGGATTGGCACGGATATATCCACGCTTGAGGTCGCCGTATCGGCCGTGTCGACCCCTGCGGTTGTCGAAGAAGCTTCGGTGAAGAGCGATTGTGTATTTTGGATTCGCACCTCGGCCGCTTCATCCCCGTTACGGGTGGAGAGAAAAACGCCGCCGACGATGGCGACGCCGATGACAGCAAGCAATGCGCTTGCGCGAGCGGAAGGAGGCATGTCTGGCAGTATAACGAAGGTCGGTGTAGTATGCACCTATATGTTTGGATTTTCCCTCGGCGGGGCAGGAGTTGATGTGAAGGCAGCGCACGCCCGCCTCCTTGAAGGCGGCGATCATGTGCTCGTCGACGTTCGCAGTCACGACGAAGTGCGCGCGCAGGGCATCCGGGGAGCCGTGAACGTACCGCTTGATCGTCTTGAACAGGCAGCCGAGCAGCTCAAGGGGTACGAATCGGTCCACATCATCTGCCGCTCTGGCGGCCGGAGCGCAATGGCCACGCAGATGCTCCACGAACTCGGCGTCGCCCATGCACAGAACGTGTCGGGCGGTCTCATCGCCTGGGAGCGTGCCGGTCTCCCCACCGTCTAGCGCGGCTTTGCGACTTCTCGGTTTTCGGTTAGAATGCAGAAGTATCGTCCGCGAGGGCGGGTACATCCCGCAAGTTTCCGAATCGAGCTCCGGTGTAGCTCAATGGTAGAGCAGCGCCCTGTTAAGGCGTTGGTTGTAGGTTCGAGTCCTACCGCCGGAGCCCGGTTCAGAAATAAAAACAAAAGAGTCGTTAAACGACTCTTTTGTTTTTGTGGAGAAGGGGATATGTGTTCCCTGCAAATTATGGCGGTATATACTTGTATGTATACCATGGCTCGCAAAGAGAAAAGAACATACGCCGACCGCGCAGAATATCTGAAGAAAGCGGTTACGGAACGTAGGCGCAAACTGAAGCAAATGCTTATCGAATACAAGGGCGGTGTTTGTGCGGTCTGCGGATACAAAAAGTATGCCGGGGCATTTGACCTGCATCATCTCGATCACACGCAAAAAGATTTCGGCCTATCAGTACGAGGACTTACTCGATCGTGGGAGAAACTCAAAGCAGAGTCAGACAAGTGCGTTCTTGTTTGCGCCAATTGCCACCGAGAGATCCACGGCGGTATCGTCGGAATCTAAACAACCGTGAGTGCCCCGAGACTATATGTTGCGAAAAGCGTAATCGCGGTCCTACTACCAAACGAGAGAAGCAACAGAAAGAGTCCGATATTTCTCTTGCGAACGAGTGCGGGGAGGAAGCGTGCAAGCAATGCTTACCCGCGGAGCTTCAACAAACAATATTGCGGTCGAAGATGAGGAAGTTCTTCGATAGCTCATACTGGACCATCCAGACAGGACTGCCGGTGATGAAGCTCTTTTTCTGACTGCACGCGTTGATTGCGGAGACTTGGCTTGATGGGCCGATGGGCATCCATGTGGGCACGGGGCTGGTCGAGGTCGCGCCGTCAGTGTCGTGCTCCACAGGCACGAAGCCGCTCCCGGCAATGTCGTCCCACATGTATTTCATCGAGTAGATGCCGACCTTGATGTTCTGCTCGTTCAAATAATCGATTGCGCCTTGAATGGTCGCGTCATTTTCGTCCGTGCTCGTCGCCCAGCTATTTGCTTCCTCTATGTCGAGCCACCATAAGAACTGATCGTGATATCCCATGCCATTCGAATAGGAGAGTGCATCTTGT
>JAJXUR010000008.1 GCA_021782715.1 bacterium | reverse complement strand
CGCAATTCATAAATCCGCTGCTCGCCATAAGCGATGCCGACCGCGATCTCTCAACACTGACCTACGCCGGGCTCATGGGTCTCTCTGGAGACGGGTCGCTCGTCCCGGTACTCGCGAAAAGCTATGAGATAAGTCCTGATGGGAAGACCTATACGTTCGTGTTACGCAGTGCTGCGAGATTCTCGGACGGGTCTCCCGTTACCGCCGACGACGTGGTCTTCACGGTAAAGAAAGCGCAGGACCCGGCGCTTAAGAGTCCCGAGTATGCTGACTGGTCGGGGGTGCAGGTCGTCGCGATCGATGCGCAAACCGTCCGCTTCACACTCTCGAAGGCCTACGCACCGTTCTTAAGTCTTACAACGCTTGGTATCCTCCCCTCGAGACTCTGGCAGAACATTTCTGACACGGAATTCCCGTTCTCCGCGCTTGAGACCAATCCGGTCGGTACCGGGCCATTCAAAGTGGCGAGTATCTCGCGCGGTTCTTCCGGACTTATAGAGAGCGTATCGCTCGTCGAGAATCCGCAGTATGCGCTCGGACGGCCATACCTTGACGGTATCAATTTCAGCTTCTACGCGAATACCGACGACCTCTCACAAGCACTTTCGGCAGGCACTATAGAGAGTACCTATGGGATTCCAGAAAAAGGAGCCTTGACAGCACCCTACGCCCGCGTCTTCGGCGTATTCTGGAACCCGAGCCAGAATCAGGTCTATGCGCGTGCCGAGGTCCGAAAAGCGCTTTCGCTCGCCGTCGACCGACAGACAATCGTCTCTTCGGTACTTGGTGGGTATGCGACCCCCGTCATGGGGCCGGTGCCTCCTGGCGAAGGCGTGAAGCAGGTACCAGTACCGACGAGCACGGGCGCGCAAGCGGCGGCACAAGTGCTCGAAGCGGCCGGGTGGACGTATGACGGTACTGCTCGCTTGTGGAAGAATACCGCGGCGAAACAGACGCTCTCTAGTATCACCATACGGACCTCAAACGTCCCCGAACTAAAAAACGTCGCTTCGGCAGTAAAGACGGATTGGGAGAACCTCGGTATCGCGGTCGATATCGAGCTCTACGAGCCGGGTGACCTCTCGCAAAATGTCATCCGTCCGCGCAAGTATGAAGCGCTCCTCTACGGTATGGTCATCGGCCGCGACCAGGACCTCTACGCGTTCTGGGATTCGCAGGAACGCAACGATCCGGGACTCAACATAGCGCTCTATGCCAATAAGACTGTCGATGCCCTCCTTGAGGATGCGCGAAGTGCCGCCGACCCAGTAACGCGCGAAGCGGACCTCCAGAAAATCGAGGATACGGTCGCAGCGGATTATCCGGCTGCCTTCATCTACGCCCCGGACTTCATCTACGCGGTGCCGAGCGATCTCCAGGGCGTTGTGCTTCCCCAGATCATCACCCCATCTGACCGGTTTGCGACGGTCGCCTCGTGGTACCGCGTGAGCGATGCCGTCTGGCCGTTCTTCGCACACAAAGGACAGTAATCATTTTCGTACGGGTTTCAGTCTTAATCATTTCTTAAAGCCCGAATAACCAACCACGCATCATGAATCCAGCACCAGCTCCCGCTCCGGCACCGGCACAACCCGGCCCCAGACGCGCGACACCATCAGACACGGAACGGCCAGCAAAACGCTTCGAACGCGGCTCTCGTCCCGCCCGAACCGCAAGCCGTGGCGGCGCACCGCGCAGCGGAGCCCGCCCAGGCAGCGCGACGCGACGCATCCAACGCATCCTGCGCCGCCCCACATCAAACCCCACCCGCACCTCTCACGCCGCGGACTACTACCCCGAGCCGGCAGGCCCAACAACCGTCCGCATCATTCCGCTCGGCGGCGTTGAGGAGGTCGGTCGCAACATGGTCGCCGTCGAAGTCGGCGCGACCGGCGACATTATCGTCTTCGACGCGGGCTTCCAATTCGTCTCCGAGGAAGCCTCTCCAGGCGTCGACTACATCCTCCCTAATACGAAGTATCTCGAGAAGAACGCCGATCGCGTGAAGGGCGTCGTCATCACGCACGGCCACCTCGATCACATCGGCGGCATTCCCTTCATCCTGCCGCGCTTCGGCACACCGCCTATCTACACGCAGAATCTCACGTCCGTCATGATCGCGCGGCGTCAGGAAGAGTACCCGGACGTCCCTAAGTCTGAAATGGTCGTTGTTGAAGTCGGGCAAACCGTCACCATCGGCTCGACGCGCGTGAAATTCTTCCCGGTCACCCACTCGATTCCTGACTCGATGGGCGCCTCCGTGGAAACGCCGCAGGGCAACGTCGTCATCTCGGGCGACCTCAAGCTCGACCATGACGGTGACACGCCATCCGAACGCGAATTCAAGACCTGGGGCGACATCGGAAAAGACAAGAACATCTTCCTCGTCGCCGACTCGACCAATGCCGAAAAGGACGGTTTCTCCATCCCCGAAGCACGCGTCATCCAGACACTCGAGGACATCGTTAAGACCGTCTCGGGGCGCCTCATCATCGGCACGTTCGCCTCGCAGTTCGAGCGCATGATCCACATCATGGAGGTCGCCGAGAAATACCATAAGAAGATCCTCCTCGTCGGACGCTCAATCAAGACCAATCTCGAGATTGCCGAGAAGACCGGCCTCCTGAAAATCAACAAGAGCACATTCATCCCAGAACAAGAGCTCAGCGACTATCCGCCCGACAAGATCGTCATCCTCTCGACTGGCGCGCAGGGCGAAGAGTTCGGCGGACTTATGCGCCTCTCGACCGGACAGAATAAGCACATCACGCTCACCTCGCGCGACACTATCGTGCTTTCATCGTCAGTCATCCCGGGTAATGAGATTTCCGTGCAGAAACTCAAAGACAACCTCTACCGCCACGACGTGACCCTGATACACTACCGCTCGAGTGATGTGCACTCGACCGGGCACGGAAACACCGGCGAGCTCGTCTGGATCAACAAGCAGGTGCATCCGACCTTCTTCATGCCGGGCTACGGCTACCGCTCTATGACGACCTGTCACGCAAAAGCTGTCGAGCAGTCCGGCTTCCCTCGCGAGAACATCATCCTCGCGGACAACGGCACCGTCATCGATATCGAGGATGGCGTGAAGCTCAATGTACACAAACAGAAAGTGCCGAGCTCGCCGATGGTCGTCGACGGCTTCACTATCGGTGACATCCAGGAAGTCGTCATCCGCGATCGCCAGTCGCTCGCCAAGGATGGCATGTTCGTCATCATCGCGAGCGTCAACCTGAAAACCGGCAAGCTCCGCAAGAGCCCCGATATCATCAGCCGCGGCTTCGTCTACCTGCGCGAATCGCAAGACCTCTTGAATGAGGGGCGCCTCCTCATCAAGAAGACGATCGAGGACTCGACGCACGGCATGAACCCGATCGATCTCGACTACGTGAAGAACAATGTCACCGATGTCATGGCCGGGTTCCTCTTCCAACGCACCAACAAAGCGCCGATGGTCATCCCCGTCCTCATCGGGATGTGATACTCATCGAGATGACGGAAGACATCGCGGCTCGCCTCTGGCGAGCCGCGATGTTCATATGCTATCCTCAAGCGACATGTACGCGCGCAATGTACTCTCCGTCGGGAACTTCTTCCTCGCTGTCTCCTCGACGCTCGTAAGCTACACCCTGCTCTCCTACCTCTCTTCGTTCATCTCAGAAGCGCATATCGGCTTTGCTGTCGCCGCCGGCGGCATCATCGCGCTCATCGCTTTCCTCTTCCTCCCTCAGCTCGTCGCCCGCTATGGCGCGCAACGGCTCTCGCTCTTCCTCGCCTTTGCGGACATGACCCTGCTCTTCGCGGTCGCCGCCGCACCGCACACCATCGCGAGCGCGATGCTCGCAGTGCTCGCCCTTTCACTCCAGCCAGTCATCTTCTACGAGCTCGATCTCCTGCTCGAGGCAACCGTCGATAACGAAGGCACGACGGGTCGGGTGCGCACACTCTTTCTGACCGGCGGCAACCTCGGCGCGCTCGTCGCACCGCTCCTCATCGGGACGCTTCTCGCGCGCACCGAGAATTACACGTACGTCTTCTTCACTGCCGCCGCCATCCTCGTTCCGTTCATCGTCCTCTTCGCTGCCCGGCATCTCCCCGAAGGAGAGATCGTGGGCGCCTCCCCCGTACGCGATACGCTCCTGCGCATCGCACGCGACCGCGATCTCGCGGCTGTCACCATCGGGCATTTCATCCTCTACCTCTTCTACATCTGGGCACCGCTCTACGTCCCAATTTACCTCCACAACACGCTCGGCATGCCATGGTCGACGCTCGGTTGGATATTCGCAGCGATGAACGTGCCGTATCTGCTCATCGAATATCCCGCGGGCTGGCTCGCCGATCGCGTGCTCGGTGACAAAGAACTCATGATGGCCGGATTCCTCCTCACCGGCTCAGCGCTTGCTGCCGTCAGTTTCATCACCGCCTCGACCGCACCTCTCGTCATCCTCGCCATCCTCATCGCAACACGCTCCGGCGCCGCACTCATCGAGAGCATGACCGAGGGGCATTTCTTCCGCCGCGTATCCGAGAAAGATATCGTCTCCGTGAGCGTCTTCCGCGGTGTCTGGCCGCTCGCGAATGCCACGGCACCGCTTCTGGGCAGTCTGCTGCTCTTCTTCGGCAGCTATCAGCTCTTCTTCGCGCTCACCGGCGGGATTATTCTCGTCGGCGGCGTCATTTCGACCACCCTCATCAAAGACTTCCGCTAGTTCGGAAGCGCGTAGCGACCCTGTTCCTGGCGTACCAATCCCTCGGCGCCCAGGTCCCGAAGTGCCGCGAGCACCTGCTCCTTCCGATCTACGCCAAGCATGCCCAAGAGACGAGCTCGCGAAGCTGCCCCCATAGATAGTTCGCGCAGGACCGCTCCGCGAGCCTCACGAAGCGATCCTGCGAACCTCGTTTGCTTCGTGTGCGTCGCGCTCCGCGCATTGTGCGAGACGCCCGAACGCTTCAGGTGCGCGCCGTAATCCATAAGCGCGCTATACCACTCTCGCGCTCTCCCCTTCGGGAGCACCTGCGCGAGCACCTTCTCGATGTCCGCATCCGAGACTTTCTTCTTTTTCGGAAAGAAGGATTGGATGATTGCCGTGCGGATATTCGTCTCGATGACGATGACATCCGCATTCCATGCAAACGCAGCGACCGCTCGGGCGGTATAGGAGCCGACGCCCGGCAATGCCTCCAGTCCTTTTACAAGGTTCAACCTTGTACCAGATAGTGGCGTATGTACGAGGCGCTGTGCCGCCTCTCGAAGAAGCTTCGCGCGGCGATTGTAGCCGAGCCCCTGCCACGCGATAAGCACTTCCGAGAGCGGCGCGGCCGCAAGGCTTTTCTCCGTCGGGAATGCCATGGTGAATCTTTCATAAAAAGGAATGACCCGTTCAACCTGCGTCTGCTGCAACATCACCTCCGATACGAGGATTCGGTACAGGTCGCGCGTCTTGCGCCACGGCAGATCGTGCCGTCCATATTCCCTATAGTGCGCCCATACTGTCTTTCGGAAGCGTCGTATCACGTCGAGAAGTGTGTTGGCTCGGAGCGCGCGACCGAAAGTCTCTTTATGAGCGGAGCGAATTAGAAACTTGGAAGTACTCTCTGTGGTGGTGACGGCGCGAGAGTTAGGCGCCGCGCTAGCCAAGCGCGGACGCCGCACACTTCGCAGACGCGATACGGCGCGACCTTTAGAGTTCGTAGATGACATCCTTCCGTTCCACAACCACTTTCCATCTGCGCCGCTTCGCGTGCGTGAGAAGCTTCTGATTCGGGTTGAAGGCAATCGGCGTCTCGACCATGTCGAGCATCGACATGTCGCTTTCGGTATCGCCGACCCCGACTGAACCCTCGAGCGTGATGTCTTCCTTGCGCAGCGCGCGTGTGAGGACCGCCGCCTTGTTCTGTATCAGTTCCTCGTCCTCGACGGTGCCGGTAAAATTGCCCGATGGCCCGGTCTCAAAAAACGTCCCATATACTTTGTCGAAGCCGTGTTCGTACCCGAAACCGTCGGCAATGAATTTCGGCGAGTGCGTAATCGCGAGCAGATAGTACCCCTTCCCCTTCAAATCCTCGATGAGATCGCGTGTATAGCGGTAGACACGATTCTTCTTCTCCTCGATGATCTCCCCGGCAATATCCGCCACCAGCTCATACGGCACGCCCTTGAGCTCTTTCCGCACCATCTCGACCACTTTCATAATGTATGGTTCGTAGTCGCCCTTCCGATCGAGCCATTCAGCATGTTCGTCTTCGTATGCCGAACGCGCTTCCTTCGGGAAGACGCCGCGAGCGATGAGACGCTCGACGAGCTCGATGAGGAGCGACGAACGGAATATCGTCCCGTCGATATCGAATACGGCCACCGGCTTCTTCATGCCCCTATCTTAGCTCATTTCGCCTTCGGCCACCTGAGCGCGGCGGGCGGCCAGAGCTTGGTCAAGGGATGTCCCGCGCACTCGTGCGGGCGCGCCGGACAGACGTAACGGCCGTAGAGCACGAGGCCGTTATTCACATACTTCCAGTCCTTTTTCGGGATGAGCATCTCGAGATCTTTCGATATCTTCGTGAGGTCGCTCTGGTCGGTCAGATCGAAACGCTTGGCGAAGCGCTTCACGTGCGTGTCGGTCGCAATGCCTTCCCAGACATCGAAGAGCTCGCCGAGGACCACATGGGCGGTCTTGTAGCCCACGCCCGGGAGCTGAACCAGCTCCGCTTCGGTTTGAGGGACCTTCCCCTGAAACGGGTCCTGCACCATCTTCGCCGCGCCAATAATCGCCTTTGCTTTGTTACGGAAGAACGGTATGGAGGAAATCTCTTTCGTGAACAGCGCCGGGTCTGCTTCCGCAAAATCTTTGGGAGTCTTGTATATCTTGAAAAGCGTCGCTGTCAGCTTATTCACGGCTTTGTCGGTACACTGCGCTGAGAGGATGACGGCGACGAGGAATTGAAACGGCGTCCGGTGTATAAGCTCGCTCCTGGGAGTCGGATATGCCTTCTTCAGATACGCGACTATCTTCTTCGCTCGAGCCGTGCGCTCTTTTTGTTGTTCGGTAGTCATCGGCTCACAGCAGTTCGGGTGTCTGTTCTTCGTGCGGGAATGCAAAATGAAAGAAAAGCTGCAGAAGCGTGCCTGCCGAAAAGAGAGTGCAGAGGAGCACGACAGGGAAACCGATGAACGGCACGAGCGAGACAAGAGAGAGCACTGTCATACCGAACACGCCGTCATGCCACAACACGCGCTCACGTGCGAAGAAACGCCGCACGAGTATGCCGCCGACAAGGATGCTGGCATACATGAGGGCGAGGAGCATCAAGAGTGCGTAGAGGATGAGGATGAGGAGCGCAATGCCTATGCCGACGAAGGTCAGCGTGAGGAGCACTATCACAATCGGTGTCGCGACGATGATAGCGAAGCCGAGCAGAAGAGCGAGAAGGATATCACGCAGACGTTCGGTAGCGGCGCGGTCGATGACCGTTCCCGCAAATGTCGGAAAAAGCCCCGCGAGGAGACCGGCGAGAATGAGCGCGCCAAGGATGCGCGCGATGAGGAAAAACCCAAGGCTCGCGAGTGCGAGCGTCCGCGACGTGTTCGTGTCAGGGAGATAGGAAGTATTTGTGTAGGTAACGCCACCGTCGATAACGGTTGAGGGCGGGATAACCGCCTCCACTGGCGCTTCATACGAGAGCGTGCCGTGAATCACGGTATCCGGCGCTATCGAAACCCGCCCGCCAGCGATAATTTTCACATTACTCGCGAAATCACCGGAGAGAGAGACGTTATTCCCATAGACAGTGACCGGTCCTGCTGCGCCGCCGGCAAGCGTCGTATCCGCAGCGACGATGAAGATACTCCCGCCGACGCGACCGACATCCCGCACGGAGAATCCGAGTGCGAAGAGATCGCCGGCGACCGACTGACCGACGTCGATACTCCCGCCGGCCGCGCGGAAATCGCCGGCGACCGCGGCTCGAGATCCCACGGTCCCTGCAAGAATGAGATCATCACCCTCAACGGGCGCCGCCGTTATAACCGAACCGCCGAATGCCGAGAAATCGCCGGCGACCGGTGCCGTGAGGACCACCGACGCCCCGGCAACATAGGCATTCCCCGGGGATGAGCTCGCTGCGACAAGCGATTGTGCTGCCGAGAAGGTCGCCGGAGCCACTGCGCGCGCGGCAAACACGCTCGTCGGCAGGAAACAGAGAGCGAGGAGGAAGGGGGCGTATCGCATACGAGAAATGATTATGCCGTAGGTGGCATGATGAGCGGTTCCAAAGGTGTGCGTGTCGCCGCGCGGCCGCGGAGAGGTTCGATGAAGCTCGCGAGGATGAGGATGAGAAGAGCGATGATGGCGGACGCCGCGCAATAGATGCAGAATGCGCCGATAAAAAATACCTGGAGGACACTGAAGTAGAGCGATGTCAGGACGCCGAAGATCGCGGCCCATTGAAGCGCACGGCGCAGCACTCGATCGAAGAGGACGAGTTCCAGCGCGGCGAGCACGAAGAGGATGCCGTAAAAGAAGACGCCGTATTCGGCAAGCGGCACGCCAAAGAGATGCGAATACGGACTGGTCGCGACCGTATTGCAGCCGCTCAGATTCTGGATGTTGCAGATGAGCGGCGTACCGCTGAGCTCATGCTGCGTGAGGTAGACCGAGTCTGCGAGGCCGCAGAACGCGAGCACGAGGATGAACACCACGCCGATTCGTTTCATACCTTTCAGAATACGCGCATCATAGCCTCCGTGCAAATGCAAAAACAGAGAGTCCCGCTTTCGCGGGACTCTCTGTTTTCAGCGAACGCTCGCACCGTCGAGCCCGGACGCTCTGCTCGCAAAGAACGCCCGAAGGCTAGAAGCCAGTCTCGTCGAGCAAGCGAAGCTGGGTGTAGGGGCGGATGCCCCTACACACTTCACTACGCGCCGTCGACGAAATTCTTTCACTGGTCGAGGCGATGACCGCGAGGGGGAATAGTGGTGGCGTACCCCCCCAATCGCCGCGGAACTTCCATGAGAGCACGAAACACGCATGAAATGTGGTACTCGTCGCGTTCGTCGGGACGCCGATGACTCGCACGAGCCCGCCGCGCGCGGCCGCTGCAAGATCGGATGCACGCAAGTCGTTTCCGTCGACGTGCCATAGTGCGCCGCTGAAATCACGAAGGACGAAAGAGACCGCACCCGGCGCGGCCGATACCACATATCCAGCAAGAAGCCCCTTGTCGGGCGCGAGCCACCACGAGCGCTCTGCAACGAGGATGGGACGATGGAACGGCGCGTACGCGCCGACGCCCTCCTCAACGAGGCCGCCAAGACCGGTCGCATAGAGCGCAGCACCGAGCGATAGCGAGGTGAGGACCGCCCCCGCTGCGATAAGCACGAGCGAGTAACGGTAGCCGTGATTCGTCCGGCGGACATTCAGGTAGCCGATAAGGAGAAAGAGCGCGAGCGCTCCAATCCAGAGGAACGGAGCCGCATCGAGGAAAAACGCGAAAAGACTGCGATGGGTCACGAGCGCGAGACGCCAATCGACGTTTTCGAATTCGAACAGCATCGCCGAGAACGCGAAGGCGCCGAGCACGACGGCGATACCGCCGAGACCCCAGAAGACGCAGTTCTTGAAGACAAATTCCCACCGCGGACGCGGCGTCAGGTTCTCCTCATCGATACGCGCGAGCACGCGTTTCGCGAAAGGGTCGTCATGCGGATGGTTGGTCGTGATGGTCATGATGAAAAAGTGAGTTCCGGCAGAGCCTCGCGGAGCGCGCGCTTCGCCCGGTACAGGAGCGTCGAGACCGTCCCGACCGGTACTTCGAGGATATCAGACATCTCCGCATACGAACGTTCCTCGAAGAATCGGAGCGTGAGTACGTCGCGGTAGCGCGGTTCGAGCTTAGCGAATGCCTTGCCGAGCTCTTCTCGTGAAAGGCGAAGTTCTGCAACTGCCGACGCGTCTGCCACGTCATCGCGCAATTCAGTGATAAGCGCTTCCCCTTCTTCCGAGAGGATGACCTGCGGCCGTGCGCGCTTTGCACGGAAGAAGCTCATCGCCTCATTGTGCGCGATGCGGTACAGCCACGACGAGAAAGCGAGTGTCGGATCGAAGCTATTGAGATTCCGGTATGCCTTCACGAAAGCATTCTGCAGGATGTCTTCGCGGTCCTCCCGCACGAGGACGCCGAGCCGCTCGAGGTATCGCAAGAGCTTCGCCTCATACCGCTCGATAAGGTGCGCGAATGCCTCCTTATCCGACAAGGCCCGGCGGACAATCTCTTCATCGGTCATATCCAGCGGCATACGTTCGCCTATTCTACTCTACGCGGCTGACTGCCGATATGTTTCTCGCAGCCGGAAATCTGCTAGACTGAAGCAGTTCCCATGCAGCATTTCTCTTTCCTCTACCATTTCATCACCGGAGAGGCCGGGAGTTCGACACTCCTCTCGCTCGCGATCATCCTCGGCACCTTCATCCTCGAGGACCCGACGACCATCATCGTCGGCGTGCTCGCGGCTGACGGCATCATCTCGGTACCGCTCGCTCTCCTCTCACTCTATACCGGCATCGTCGTCGGCGATATCGGGCTCTACTGCCTCGGCTGGCTCGCGAGCACGTCGCCACGTCTCGCGCGATACGTCGACCACGACCTCATCGCCCCCTTCCGCGCATGGCTCGAGACCCGCTATATTCTCACTATCTTTTCGGCGCGCTTCATACCGGGTGCACGACTCCCGACCTACACGTCGAGCGGCTTCTTCCGCTCGCCGCTCTCCACGTTCATCATCGTCGCTATCGGTGCGACGTCCATCTGGACGACACTCCTTTTTTCCGCCTCCTACTGGTTCGGCAGTCTCACGTCAGCATGGCTCGGACCGGTGCGCTGGAGTATAGCCGGCATCGCCCTCATCGCGCTTTTCTTCGTGGGACGCCACAACATCCTCGCTTACCGTGCTACGCGAGGCGAACCGGATATCGACGACGATACTCGTACGACGTAAGCACGAGGAGAGCGAGGTCGAAGATTGCAAGCGCTTGGAGCAAGAGTTCGTGGAGCACGAAGCCGCGATAGGCTTCATACGCGCCGAAGAGAGCGAGCGCAATCATGAAGAGCGGATACGCGATTTTCTTCTTGGCGAAGATGCCGATGACGAGCAACACTTTCACGATACCGTGAAGCGCAAGATAGAGCGCGAGCAGGTAGTGCGTGTGGACGGTGAACGCTTGTGCGGCATTCCGGATGGTTGTCGCGATGAAATCCCCCGGATCCTGCGAGAGTTCGCCGCCCGTCGCAAACTCGGCAAGCTTGATGACGAATACCGGCGGCACGTAGAGCACCAGAAGCGCCGCGAGGACTTCGAGTGCGCCGTCGACAGCTTTGATGACGAGCGCCAAGTCGAAAAGCCAGAGGATATCTCGCTCAACTTTCTGTTCTGTTTTTCCTTCAACAATCTCAGGGCGGCTCTGCATAACCGTAGCCTATCACGCATCGCAACGTAAAACGAAAACCGCGGAGACCCCAAGGGTCTCCGCGGTTTTTTCGAGAGTTACGCGACGCGGCTCGCAAGGACGCCGAGCGCCTTCGCGAGTGTGTCTTTCGTTGACTCTTCAGTGAGATTCCCCGCCGCATCGAACAATTCCTGTGCAGGACCGAGGTAGAGCTCCGGCTGGCCGATGACCTTCATGTCGAGATAGGTCAGAATCTGCTTCAAATGTGCTTGCGCGAGCGCTGTACCGAGCTTCCCGACCGAGACGCCCATAGTGAGCACCGGCTTCCCGGCAAACGAATTCTGGCCCCATGGGCGGCTAGCCCAATCGATTGCATTCTTCAAGACACCCGGAATCGAGCGATTGTACTCCGGCGTCGCAATGATGATGCCGTCAGCCTTCTCAATCGCATCCTTCAGTGCCTGTGCGGCGGCCGGAAACGACACTTCCGCATCCTGGTCATACATCGGCAGCGTGCTGATGTCGGCGATGGAGATGTCCATACCCGCCGGCGCGAGCTCCGAGAGCGATCGCAGCAGCATCGTGTTAAACGAGTCCTTCCTCAAACTTCCTGAAATAGCGACGATGTTCATGTGGTTTCGAATGATTAGCTTATGGATAGAGCCTACAGTATCACGAAGAGGTCTCGGGTGTGGATATCTAGCGGAACGTCTCTTGCCAACGCCGGTAGAGCGCGGCCGTGGCGATGATGTCGCCGGCGTTATACCGAGCGATGTCCCGGTACTTCTTCTCTTTGTAGAGCGCCGCGACGTCATCGCCGGTCGTACCTCCCGCCTTCGGGCTCCCGATGCCCAGAGCGCGGCAAAAAAGGTGGAGGCTCTTCTTGAACCGAGCCGCGCCGTAGAACGTGAGCTGGTCCATGAGGTCGACATGGGTGCAGCCGCGCTGCAGCGAGAGATATCGATTGCTCAGTAAGTCTTTCGTCGGCACGATGCCGTGTACCATCGAGCGGATAGCGAGAAACGGCGCGTCGAAGCCGCGGCCGTTGAAAGAGACGAATTCATTGCAGACTGCCGCGACCCTCCAGAACTGCTCAAGCATCTCCTTCTCGCTCATCGCTTCATACTTGATACCATCTTTTTCACTCTCTTCTATTTCCCTATCTGGCGCAGAGAAATACACGGCGCCTTTTTCTTTTTCGGTATCGTAGACGCCAATCGCGACGATGAAACCGGTCAGCGGCGAGAGCCCCATCCCCTCTTTGAGCTCTTTCATCTCGTACTCGTACTCTTCATCGTTCTTCGATGACTCACGCAGGTACCACGAGAGATTGTGCTGCGTCGTCGCATCGAGCGTGTCCCACGCCTCGCCGACCGTCTCGATGTCGAATACGAGTGCCATAGGTGCATTATACTGGAAGCATGGAGCACAAATTGATCCGCGCAGGCGTAGCCGTCGTGCTCGTGCTTGCGGCAGGCGGCGTCGGGTATACCCTCGGCGGGAACGGTGCGCAAGCCGCGCCGGTGAGCATCCCCGCGCAGACGGTGTCGGCCCCGCCCGCCGGAGCGATTCGTGTCGTCTACAGCCTCGATCAGAAGCAGAACGACAAAGAGATCATCTCCCTCATCGACGCCGCGAAGACTCGCATCTATTTCGCCATGTATGAGTTCACCTTGAAAGATATTGCCGACGCTCTCGTCGCGGCGAAGAAACGTGGTGTCGAGGTGCGGGGCCTCGTCGACGCGGGCGAGAGCGCGAGCAGCTACGACCGGCCAATCATTTCTGAACTCTTGCATGCCGGCATACCGGTGGTGACCGAGAAGCATGCCGACGGCTCCGGCATCATGCACATCAAAGCCATCGTCACCGACAGCGCCTATGCGCTCGGCAGCTATAACTGGACCGGCTCAGCCACCACCGAGAATGATGAGATACTCGAAATCGGCACCGACCCGACGCTCCGGCAGACGTATGAAA
>JAJXUR010000060.1 GCA_021782715.1 bacterium | reverse complement strand
CCGATCTGAAAGCATTCGAAGCCCCCGCTGAAATCCTGGAGGAGGGTATCGAGTTCGCAGAGAAAGAGGGGGAGATCATCGTCAGCAAGAAGCCGTTTCGGCTCGCGGAGGAGTACTGGGAGACGCTCGGTCCCGGGCTCACGACCGGCGCTGCTGATGATGATCCCTCCGGCATCGCCACCTATTCGCAAGCGGGCGCGCAGTACGGCTTGCAGCTCATCTGGGTCGCGCTCTTCACGTATCCTTTCATGGCGGCGGTGCAGGAGATGTGTGCGCGCATCGGCATCGTGAGCGGGCAAGGGCTCGCGGCGAACATTCGCAAGCACTATCCCGCGCGCACGCTCTATGCGGTGACCGGGCTTCTGTTCCTCGCGAACACACTCAACATCGCCGCCGACCTCGGCGCGATGGCCGCCGGTACGCGCCTCCTCCTGCCGAGCGTCGGGTTTGAGCTGCTCGTTATTTTTTTCGCTACCATGAGTCTTTTGCTCCAGATATTCACTACGTATGCGCGGTATGCGAAGTATCTGAAATATCTCGCTCTCGCTCTCCTCTCGTACGTCGCCGTCGCCTTCGCGGTCGGTCTCGATTGGAGCCAGGTCTTCTACCACACGCTCGTGCCGTCGATGAACTTCTCTAAGGATCAGATTTTCCTCGTTTGTGCCATCCTCGGCACGACCATCTCGCCCTATCTCTTCTTCTGGCAGACGTCGCAGGAAGTCGAGGAACGGATACTGAAGGGTGAAGCGACCGTCGAGGAGCGCTGTGCGCAAGTAAGCCCGCAGACCGTGAAGAATATGCGCACTGACGTATGGAGCGGAATGGCATTCTCGAACCTCATCACCTTCTTCATCTTCGCCGCGTGTGCCGGGACGCTCTACGCGCACGGCATCACGGACATCGCGACGGCCGACCAAGCGGCGCTCGCACTCCGGCCGTTCGGCGAATTCGCTTTTCTCCTCTTCGCACTCGGTATTGTCGGTACCGGTCTGCTCGCCATACCGGTCCTTGCGGGATCAACAGCGTACGCTCTCTCCGAGAGTTTTGGTTGGAAGAACGGCCTCTACCGCAAGCTCAATCAGGCATCCGCCTTCTACGGCGTCATCATCATCTCGATGCTGCTCGGCATCGTCGCGAACTTCGTGCGTCTCGATCCGATACGCGGACTCATATACGCTGCGGTCGCCAATGGTGTCATCGCGCCAATTGTTCTTTTCTTCGTCGTGCGCCTCTCAGACAATCGACGTATCATGGGCGAGTATACGAACCATCCGTTCGTCTCGAAACTCGGTTGGGTGACCATTATCTTCATGGCGGTCTCGGGTATCGCAGCTCTCTCGACTCTTCTTTAGTCTCCAGAAGAGATGTGCACCGGCCAGAGATAGAAGGTCTTCCGTGAGAGTATACTGTCCGTATGGAACAAAAACCGATAGCAGAACTCATGAATCTCTCGGGAAAGACGGCGATCATCACGGGCGGGGCTATGGGTATCGGCTATGCGATCGCCACGCGGCTCGCGGAAGCGGGCGCGAACGTGCTCATCGCGGATCGCGATGAGGAGAAGGCGGCCATGGCCGCAGCCGCGCTCAACGAGCGCGGCTGGAAGGCGTCGTCGACCGTGGCTGACGTATCGGATGAATCGCAAGTCACAGCGATGGTCGCGCGCGCCGTGGCGGGATTCGGCAGTCTCGACATCCTTGTGAACAATGCCGGCATCTATCCGACGAAGCTCGTGCTCGAATCGACGAAGGAGGATTTCGAGAAAGTCATCCACGTGAACCTCATGGGTGCGTTTTTCGCGGCAAAAGCCGCGGCCGGAGCGATGATTGCGCAGGGCGCGGGAGGGAAGATCATCAACATCACCTCCATCGACGCGCTCCACCCCTCCTCGGCCGGTCTCGCCTTCTACGACGCCTCCAAGCACGGCCTCTGGGGGTTCACCAAGAACCTTGCGCTCGAGCTCGCGCCGCACGGCATCACGGTGAATGCCATCGCTCCCGGCGGCGTGCTTACGCCCGGCACCGGTCTCGGTGCGCCCGCTGACCCGGCCATCGCGAAGATCACCGCCGCCTTCACCGCGAAGATCCCGATGCACCGTATGGCCGATGCCGACGAGATAGGGAAGGTTGCGCTCTTCCTCGCTTCCGACCTCTCGTCCTACATGACCGGCTCGCAGGTCGTGGTCGACGGCGGCACCCTGCTTGCATAAAATCTTCCGTATTGTATATTGAAAGCACTGACCCGCGCGGCCATTTTTTATTTTCATGGAAATACGCAACATCGCTATCATCGCTCACGTCGACCACGGGAAGACGGCTTTGACCGACGCTATCCTCAAGCAGACGGGCGCGGCGGCCGAGGGCACGACGATGGACTCCAACACCATCGAGCGCGAGCGTGGCATCACCATCTACGCCAAGAATGCGGCGGTCGAGTATAAGGGCACCAAGATCAACATCGTGGACACCCCGGGCCACGCCGACTTCGGCAGCGAGGTCGAGCGCGTGCTGCGCTCCATCGACTCGGTGCTCCTCGTCGTCGATGCTCAGGAGGGCCCGATGCCGCAGACGCGCTTCGTGCTCAAGAAGTCGCTCGACCTCGGGCTGAAGCCGATCGTCGTCCTCAACAAGATTGACAAGCCGGCAGCCGACCCCTCCCGCGCCCATGATCAGGTGCTCGAGCTCTTCATGGAGCTTGGCGCTTCCGATGAACAGTGCGACTTCCCGGTCATCTACTCGATTGGTCGCGAAGGGTTCGCGATGAAGAACCTCACTGACGAACGCAAGGATCTCACTCCATTGCTCGACATGATCCTCGAGAAAGTCGCTCCCGCGAATGCGAATGCCGATGCGACGGCGTCCCTCATGATGCAGCCATTCAATCTCGCGTATGACAACTTCCTCGGCCGCCTCGCCGTC
>JAJXUR010000059.1 GCA_021782715.1 bacterium | reverse complement strand
CACGCATCGTGCTCTTAGCTGAAAATAATGAAGGTTATACAAATCTCCTCGCTCTCGTGACGAAATCATGGACGGAAGGATTTTTCGAACGGCCGCGCATCGACAAAGAGCTCTTGCGCGCGCACCACAGCGGACTCATCGCAATCCTTCCTTCTTTCGCCGGAGACATCGTGCAATCCCTGCGCGCGGGCTCCACCGAAGGCGCCGGCGCGTCGCTCGCCGAATTCAAGGATATATTCGGCGCGAATAACCTCTTCCTCGAGATTACCCACCATCCGCACGTCGCCGGCCACGAGGCACTCATGCAGGCACTCATCGCTTTCGCGAAAGAGAACGACGTGCCGCTCGTCGCACAGCATGACGTCTATTATCTCAATCCCGACGACCGTGAAGCGACCGAGATATTACGTCGCATCGGCCAGGGCGGACGCGGCAGGAACGAGAAAGAGGACTTCTCTTTTATCAGCGAGAAGCAGGCGCTCGCGCTCTTCAAGGATACGCCGGAGGCCGTCGACAATACGCGCAGTATCGCCGACCGCTGCAATGTCTCTATCGAGATTGGGAAGTGGGTCTTCCCTTCCGTGCCCGTATCGGAGGGATTCAAAGACCACGATGAAGAGTTGCGTGCGAAGACCTATGCCGGTATCAAGACGCGCGGTCTTGAAGAAACCAAAGAGATCCTCGACCGTATCGAATACGAATTGGACATCATCATCACCAAAGGGTTCGGGGTCTATTTCCTCATCGTCGCCGATCTTCTGAATTTCGCGAAAACCGCCGGCATCCTCACCACGACCCGCGGCTCAGCGGCCGGCAGCTTCGTCGCGTATCTTATCGGCGTTACGAATGTGAATCCGCTTTTCTATAAACTCCCCTTCGAGCGCTTCCTGAATCCTGAGCGTCCGAAAGCGCCGGATATCGACATGGACATGGCCGACAACCGCCGCGATGATATGGTCGCCTATACGAAACGGAAATACGGCGAGGATCACGTCGCACAGATCGGTACCTTTGGCACCATGATGGCGCGTGCGGCCGTGCGCGACGTCGCGCGCGCGCTCGGGCACGCGTACTCGACCGGTGATCGCATCGCGAAGCTCATACCGATGGGCTCGCAGGGATTCCCGATGACAATCGACCACGCCCTCGAGATAGAGCCGGACCTCAAGTCGCTCTATGATGAAGATGACGACGCCCGTGAAGTCATCGACCTCGCGAAACGCATCGAGGGCTGCGTACGCCACGTCGGCGTTCACGCTGCCGGCGTCGTGGTCTCGCCGACGCCGCTCATCGAATGGACGCCCGTCCAGCCAGATCCGAAAGGGACCGGCAAGCCCATCACCCAATACGACATGTACTCGGTGACCGACGACGGCGGCGTCGGTCTCCTCAAGTTCGACTTCCTCGGCATCAAGAACCTCGCTATCCTGGCCGACACGGTCGCTATCGTGAAGGAGACGCGCGGCATCGCGGTTGACATCGAGAACATCCCCATCGACGATGCACGGACCTATGCGATGCTCGCAAAGGGCGACACCGAAGGCGTCTTCCAGTTGAACGGCTCCGGCATGACCCGCTGGCTCAAAGAGCTCCGGCCGGAGACCATCCACGATATCAATGCCATGGTCGCCCTCTATCGTCCGGGACCGATGGAGACCATTCCGAGTTACATCGAACGCAAGCATAATCCGCGGCTCATCCAGTATCTGGACCCGCGTATGAAGGAGTACCTCGACTTCTCCTATGGCATCATCGTCTACCAGGATGACGTGCTCCTCACCTCTATCAAGCTCGGCGGCTACTCATGGCTCGAAGCCGACGCCCTTCGCAAAGCGATGGGGAAGAAAATCCCGGCAGTCATGCAAGCAGAAAAAGAGAAGCTGATGAAAGGGTTCGTTGAGTACGGCAAACTCTCGAAGAGTACCGCCGAAAAGATATGGTCGCTCATTGAACCGTTCGCTGCATACGGTTTCGGCAAAGCGCACGCCGCAAGCTATGGAAAAGTCGCCTACCAGACCGCCTATATGAAAGCGAACTATCCGGTCGAATACGTGACCGCCCTCCTCACTGCCGATTCGGGCGACACCGAAGCGGTCAGCATCTTCGTCGCTGAAGCGAAGCGCCTACAGATCCCCGTTCTCCCGCCGGACGTGAACGAGAGCGGGAGCGTTTTCACGGTCGTCGGCGAACACAAAGACGCCATACGATTCGGACTTTCTTCAATAAAAAACTTCGGCGAAGGGATTTCAGAAGCGATTATTTCCGAACGAAGAGCGCACGGCCCATTCGCCTCGCTCTCCGACTTCCTCTCGCGTGTCGGTTCCAAAAACCTCAACCGTAAATCGCTTGAGTCGCTCATCAAATGTGGTGCGCTCGATTCGCTCCATACGGGTGGTGGCGGCCGCAATACGCTCCTCGAGAATATCGAGACCCTGCTCGCCTACCATCGCGAAGCCACCGCAGTCGCACCGCAAGACTCTCTCTTCGGCGCACTCATCGCCCCGCCGCCCCTCACCATCCCCGAAGGGAAACCGACGATACTTCTCGACAAGCTCGCCTGGGAAAAAGAATTGCTCGGCATCTATGTGAGCGGCCATCCGCTCGATGCGTACGCGGCCATCACCAAGAAAGCGCATCTCACCATCGCGAAGATAAAAGAAGACCCGAAGACGGGCCAACTCATCATCGTGCCGGTACTTGTCTCCGTCGTCCGCTCTATCCTCACCAAGAGCGGCGAGAAGATGGCTTTCCTCACGGTCGCCGACACGAGCGAGTCGATCGAGGCGGTCATCTTCCCGAAACTCTTCAAAGAGCACGCGGCTCTTATCGCGCCGGATACCTGCCTGCTCATCAAAGGAAAAGTCACCGTCCGGAATGGCGAGCCCTCGATCGCGATCGACGAGCTGAAGCCGCTCTGATTCTTGTGTGGTATCCTCTCCGATATGACTTCCCTTGAG
>JAJXUR010000058.1 GCA_021782715.1 bacterium | reverse complement strand
TGCAGACTTCCGGGTGCGCCTTCTCCCCTCAGTCGGAGAGCACCATGGCGGACTGAGGATGGCCGATGCGCTCGGTGAGCGTGCCGGACTCTTCGTAGCCGACATAGCCCGGCGGTGCGCCGATAAGCTTCGCCACCGAGTGCTTCTCCATAAATTCGCTCATGTCCACACGGACGAGAGCGTCGGAATCATTGAACATGAACTCCGCGAGTTTTTTACTGAGCTCGGTCTTCCCGACGCCGGTGGGGCCAAGGAAGAGGAAGGAGCCGATCGGACGATTCGGATCGCTGATGCCCACGCGAGAGCGCTTCACCGCGTCGGTCACCTTCTTCACGGCGATGTCCTGACCAATAACACTCCCCTTGAGCGCGTCTTCCATGCGCGTGAGCTTCACGGCTTCCTCCTCGAGCATGCGCGCGACCGGTATACCGGTCCAACGAGAGACCACGGCAGCGATATCCTGCTCGGCGACTTCCTCGTTCAACACGCGGCGTGATTTCTGCAACGTCTTCAGGCGCTTCAGCTTCGTCTCAAGGTCTTTCTGGATGTGCGGGATCTTGCCGTAACGAATCTCCGCGACGGTGCCGAGGTCGGCGGCCGCTTCGGCATTGTCCGCCTGTATCTTCAGGGCTTCGAGCTCGGTCTTCGCGGCACGGATACCAGTCAACACTTCCTTCTCATTCTTCCACTTGAGCTCGAGCTCGCTCGTTTTTTCGCGAAGGTCGGCAACCTCGGTATCCACGGCTTTTATACGCTCTTTGATCTCTTTGGCATGCTCGCCTTCGAGATCCTTCTGAAGCGCTTGCTTCTCAATCTCGAGCCGGCGGATCTTACGATCGGTCTCTTCAAGAAGCGGTGGCTTGTTCTCGAGAGCGATGCGCAGACCGGAAGCGGCCTCGTCGATGAGATCGATGGCCTTGTCGGGCAGGAAGCGGTCGCTGATGTAGCGACTCGAGAGCTCGACGGCCGCGACAATAGCACCGTCGGTGATGCGTACGCCGTGGAAAAGTTCATACTTATCGCGGAGGCCCCGCAAGATGGCGATGCCGTCCTCGACCGAAGGCTCCGATACGAACACCGACTGGAAGCGACGCGTGAGCGCAGCGTCTTTCTCGATGTATTTCTGGTACTCCTTGAGCGTCGTCGCCCCGATGATACGGATCTCGCCGCGAGAGAGCGCAGGCTTGAGCATGTTCGATGCGTCGAGCGAGCCCTCAGCGCCGCCAGCACCCACGAGCGTGTGGAGCTCATCGATGAAGAGGATAACCTTCCCTTCCGCTCGTTCAACTTCCTTCATGACGTTCTTCATGCGCTCTTCGAATTCGCCACGGTACTTCGTACCGGCAATCATGAGTCCGAGATCGAGGGAGAGGAGCTCCTTTCCCTTCAAGGACTCGGGGACGTCATTCTGCGCCATGCGCGCCGCGAGCCCTTCGGCGATAGCCGTCTTGCCGACGCCTGCCTCGCCGATGAGCACCGGATTGTTCTTGGTGCGGCGTGCGAGAATCTGGATGACCCGATTAATCTCCTGGTCGCGGCCGATGACCGGATCGAGCTTATTCTCAGCGGCCATCTTCGTGAGATTGCGCGCATACTTGGCGAGGGCGCGGAAGCGGCGTGGCTCTGTCTCTTGACCGTCTTTGGAGGTCTTGAGTTCCTTCAGGATGGCCATCGTCGCATCACGACCGATTGAAAAACGTGCGAGGATGTCGGCGGCGGAACCCGGGTGCTCGACGACCGCGAGGAAGAGATGTTCCGTTCCGACGAAAGCGTCGTTCATGCGCGCGGCAATTTTCCCCGCGGTCTCAAGCGCTTGAGCGAGATCCGGTGTGAGATATATTTGATACGATGGCGAAAGCACTGAGGCGGTCTCTGGCGCTTCGAGATGCTCGAGAACCGCGTCCGCGAGCATGATGGTGTCTACTTCCATCCGGTCGAGTACCGAGAAGACAAGCGATTCTTCCTGCAAGATGAGCGCCGCGAGCAAGTGGAGCGGCGAGACATGGTTCTGGCCGCGCTCTATCGCGAGCTCATGCGCACGCCGCACGGCTTCTTTGGCTTTGGTGGTGAAATTATTGAACGGAGGCATAGGAGATATTACTTCGACGCTGCGGTCGACGTAGCAGCTGCGGTCGACGTGGCGGTAAGAAGAGCCGTGAGCGCATCGGTGCCGATGAGGAGGCCCGGCGCCGCGCCAGCGCTGATACCGATGAGGTTCCCGGAAAGATCAACGACGGCGCTCCCTGTACCGATGTCCGGCAAGGTCGTATGGACGCCATTGTCGCTCACTCGAGCGACAATACCGGTAGAAGCTGAACCATCGGCACCGAGCGCAAGCGCCGTCTCGCCAAGCTTTAGGCCGTTCGTCGGCACTAATCCCGGAGAAGTCATCTTGGGGAGCGTCGCATCATCGGCAAATCCGTACACCATGAGCCCTTTTCCGGCATGAGCGAGCGACGCGGGGACATAGGTGCCATTCGTGAACTCGATGAGCACTTCTTTCGGCAAGCTATCCAGTGCGGCGGTCACGACGGCGCGTGACTTTGGAAGATAGGTACCGATACCAATCGCCGGCGTCGAGGTGCCAGCATCGGGCGCGTAGATGGCGATCGCACGCGACGCATCCGCACCGATAGCAGCAGTGACGAGATCCTGGTTCGACGGCGCCGGTGCCTGGACGGTAACGGCCGGCGCAGCGGCGGCCACCGTTTCGATAGTGTGCTCGACGACGCGATTGACCGTCTGCGTCACGAAGGCCGGCGCATGATCGAGCAGCGAGACCGTCAGGATACCGGTCGCCACCGACGTCACGAAATTCACGAGAATCGTGAGCAGTATGAGCTGAGATTTGGAGAGTTCTTCGATGTCCATATATATGTATAATGCTACCTCTGCGTATCGCTGTCAATAAACGTTACCGCTTCACGGAGTGCCTCAGCAAACCGGGTGATATCGCGAGCGCGAGTACGCGATCCCCACGAAATCCGCAAAGTC
>JAJXUR010000057.1 GCA_021782715.1 bacterium | reverse complement strand
CCGCTCTCGATTGGATATGAAGCGGAAAGCGTGATGAGCGAATCCTGGCTGGTCACCAATTTGCCGATGAGGATGTACTGGAGTCCGTAGCCGAGCGACACGAGGAAGACGACGGCGCTGATGCCGACCGACATGCCGAGGATGGTGAGGAAAGTGCGGGTCGGCTTCGTTTTGAAAATACGGAGTGAGAGCCGTATGAGATCAATGAACGCTATGGACTTCTTGGAAGGGTTGGGTTTAAACATTGGTGACGTTGGTTATCGCCTCTTTGATGTCTCCGGGTAGTCCAGACACAAGCACGGATTCGAGTCGGTCTGAGATGTGCTGCGCGGTGCGCAAAGAGAATCCGACACCGTCTTTAGAGCGTGGCAGATTCAGTGCTTTGCGGAAGTCATCCGCCGGTATACCGCCACGCAGACGTTTCGAGACGAGATCATCAAGGCGATGGCGTTGTCGGTCATCAACATGACCGTTGTATCCCTTGAGTGCCCAGGTGCGGAGATCAGACACTTCCATCGTAAGCGACTTTTCCGGCTCCTTCTCGAGCTCATGGAGCACTTCGATCAGCTTCTTCCGTTCGGCGATGATGTCTTCTGTGATAGCGGATATCTTCAATGCGCGCTGCTTCCACAACCCGACGCCTTCTTGGTGATAGGGACGGTCGAGCATAGCCTCGAATGTCGCAGCGTCGATTTTGCCGCTCAAACGTTCATCGAGGAAGAATTCGAACCGCTTCACTTCGTCGGAGGAGAATCCGCGCAAGAGGAGATTGGAAAGCGACTTGACCATGATCTCATCTGTTGAGAGGTCGGGGTAGAGCTCGCGATTCAGCTGCGCGGTGAGCGGGATAATCTCGGCGTTTGTCACCGTGCCGCTGGTGTCGACTTTTACTACGCCGCCGTCCTTCATATATATGATCTTGTCGGCATCGCGCACGCTCCACGCTTCGTGGGTGACCATGATGACGGTGCGGCCGTCCTTCTCTTGGAGCTCCTTTAGGAATTTCAACACATGCTCGGCATTCTCGGAGTCGAGGTTGCCGAGCGGTTCGTCAGCGATGATGATCGGCGGGTTGTTTGCGAGTGCGCGGGCGATACCGGCGCGCTGCTGTTGCCCGCCGGAAAGCTCCATCGGGTAGCGCTCGGCGTAGATGTCCATGCCGAGTCGCGCGAGGATCTTGCGCGCCTCCTCGCGCCGCTTCTCTTGCGGCACGCCGACAAAGGTCATCGGGAGCGCGACGTTGTCGAGTACGGTGAGAGAGGGGATAAGATTGAAGTTCTGGAAGATGATGCCGATGCCGGTCTGTCGGAATGATGCGAGCTCCTCTCGCGAGAGCTGCAGGACATCAGCATTGTTGACTATGATTTTTCCAGTACCGCTCTTCTCAGTCGTGATACCGCCGATGAGATAGACGAGTGTCGTCTTGCCGCATCCGGACGGGCCGAAGAAGACGACATAGTCGCCCTGGTTCACCTGCAGGTTGACGTCCTTGAGCGCATACGTCTCGGTGGGGAGTTTGTAGTCGTAGTAGAAATTAAGTTCCTCGACATCGATAATAGGAGCGCTCATATATATAAGGAAATATATCATACGAATCATGCGCACCGTGCTGTTCCGAGCAGTTTTCCACATCTTCCGGACTTTTGGTCAATGTCTTGTAGATAGGCGAGTAGTGAACGGAATTGCAGGCTTGAGCAGTGAAGAAGAGGGTAGTAACATAGAAGAAGGGGCCTATAGTAAAATGGTATTATGTATCCATGGCATGGATAAGGTTCGGGTCCGATTCCCGATAGGTCCACTCATTAAAATAATTTCCATGTATGCTTAAAGAATTCAAACAGTTTCTGCTCCGTGGGAATGCCGTTGATCTGGCAGTCGGCGTCGTAATCGGCGCGGCTTTTGGTGCGGTCGTGAGCGCAATCGTATCCGATCTCCTGACCCCGTTCATAGCCGCTATCGTCAAAGAACCTGATTTCGGCGGGCTCGCTTTCACGCTGAACGGCAGCCGCTTCATGTATGGTCACTTTATCAACGCCGTCATCTCATTCGTGCTTGTCTCATTCGCCGTATTCTTCTTCATCATGAAGCCGCGGACGCTGCTCGGCGGGAAACCGCACACCGCCCCCACCAAGAAATGTCCCGAGTGCCTCTCCGAGATCCCGCGAAAAGCAACGCGGTGCCTGTACTGCACGCAGCCGGTCGCGTAGAGAGCATCGCATTGACGCGGAAAAACAAAAAGCATACTGTCTAACCGGTCTGTTTTTTGAAAGGCCGGTTGCCCGAACTGTTTCGGGCGGGCGAGCGATGAGCGAGCCGAATAATTTGAGGAGTGCGAACCATGAGTGAGCAATCTCTTGGCGATCTGAGCCATAACAGGATTCACCAAATGCTTGAGGCCTTACAGGCGGACGGTTTCCCCGTCGATCTCTTGCATCGTCTGCGTCTCGATACGAAGTATCGTAAGGCATTCATCGCACAAGCGCAGATCATGGACAAAGACATGGTCGGCTTGAAACTGACCGTCGAGTGGCATGAGGATTTCTGCGACGCTATGTCTATCGTCAAGGCGTTGAAGGAGCGGTCTCCCTATTCCGATTCTGTACGGCACAGCTATCGCTTGAAGGACGAGATTCTCCCCATGCTTCTGTCCGGCGTTAAGATATGGAGAAGGTCGTCGGATTTCCCGCAGGAATTATATATCATGCCGTTGTACAGGCGGATGACCCGAGCGGAAGCTCGTGATGAGCTCGTACGGCGCCGGCTCTTGTGGGCAGACGCTATGGATGCTCTGAGCCTCGCCACCGGCTTTGCTACGTCCCGTGACGACATGGAGGGAATCTATGTCCCGGGAGCGGTCTTCACGGGCAGTGACAACAATCGAGATATCCTGTCTTTCGGTCGTAATGGCAATGGCGACCCGATGTTGTCCCTGGTAAAGGACGAGGAGTATCTGTTCGATAAGGATTGTCGGCTCCTCGTCAAACGCCGGCCAGCCGCGTTCATGTAGTCTGTCGGCCAATAGCACAGAACCCGCCTTCCAGCGGGTTCTTCTTTTTCTACCGGGAGTGTCGCTTAGGAGACGTGCGGGGAGATGAGCTTGGCCATCTCGAACATCGTCACTT
>JAJXUR010000007.1 GCA_021782715.1 bacterium | reverse complement strand
TCGGCAGGGCTTTTGTACGCCGCTCACAGAGGCGCGATATCGAGATCGTGGCGGTGAATGATCTCGGTTCCTTGGAGAACCTCGCCTATCTGCTCAAGTACGACACGGTGTATCGCCGCGCGCCGTTCTCGGTCGAAGCGAAAGACGGAAATCTTGTGATTGACGGCAAGGAAGTGAGATTTTTTTCTGAGAAGGATCCGGCGAACTTGCCGTGGAAGGAACTCGGCATCGATGTCGTCGTTGAGTCGACCGGTTTTTTCACCGACTACGAGAAGGCGCAGGCGCACATTACGGCCGGCGCGAAGCGCGTGGTCATCACGGCGCCGGTGAAGGGCGAATCGCCGCTCGGCGCGACGGTGCTTATGGGGGTGAACGAGGAGAAGCTCGCGACGTGTCAGATAACGAGCAACGCCTCCTGCACCACGAACTCCGCGAGCCCGGTCATCGCTATCCTCGATGAAGCCATCGGCATCGAGAAAGCGATACTCTCGACGACGCATGCGTATACGGCGAGCCAGGGGATCGTCGACGGGCCGTCGAAGAGAGATATGAAGGAGGGCCGTGCCGCGGCTCAGAACATCGTGCCGACTAGTACCGGCGCCGCGACTGCGGTGGCGCAGGCGTACGAGTCGCTCGTCGGGAAATTTGACGGCATCTCGCTTCGGGTGCCGGTGCCCGCCGGTTCCATCGCTGACATCACCTTCATCGCGAAGCGGCCGACGACGGCTGAGGAGGTGAATACGATACTGCGCGCGGCTGCGAAGCAGCCGCGCTGGGAGGGTCTCTTCGACGCGACCGATGAGGAACTCGTTTCGAGCGATATCATCGGCGAGCCGCATGCCTCCATCGCCGACCTCGGCATGACGCGTGTCGTGGACGGCAACCTCGTGAAGGTGCTTGCGTGGTATGACAATGAGATGGGTTACACGGAGTCGCTCGTTCGGCACGTGATTGCTGCGGCCAATGCCTAAACTCTACTTCGCGTCTGATCACGCCGGGTTCGCGCTCAAACAGGCGCTCATCGAGGAAGTGCGTGCGCTCGGGTACGACGTCGTCGATATGGGCGCCCGCGCGCTCGACCCTGACGATGATTATCCGGACTTCATCACGCCGTGCGCGGAGCGAGTCGCGGGCGAGCCGGGTGCTTTCGGTATCATCCTCGGCGGGAGCGGGCAGGGCGAAGCGATGTGCGCGAATCGCGTGAAGGGCGCTCGCGCTGCCGTCTTCTATGGGCCTATGCGCGTGACGGAGGCGCTCGACGTCGAGGGTGGCCGTTCAGAGGATGGTTTCGATCTCGTTCGTCTCGCGCGCCGGCATAATGACGCGAACCTGCTCTCTATCGGTGCGCGCTTCGTCTCGGGCGCGCAAGCGCTCGAGGCGGTGCGGCTTTTCCTCGCGACGCCATTTTCTGATGCTCCGCGCCATGCGCGCCGCCTCGCCAAGTTTTGACCTTATGCAATGCCGGGGAACCGGCTTGCGCTTTTCTGCCCTATACTAACGGTAATGGGCATTGTCGTTCCTGCCGTGCTCCCGCCCTCTCTCGAAGATCTTGAGGAGAAGATTGGCCGTCTCGCTCGCATCCCGTCCGTCTCGCGGATACAGATTGATGTCGTCGACGGGACGTTTGCGACGCCGGCATCGTGGCCGTGCGCGGCGCCGCAAGAGATGCGCGATATGATCGCGCGTGGCGAGATGCTCCCCGAACTTGATCGTATCGAATATGAGATTGACCTCATGTGCCTCGATGCCGATCATATCGCCGGCGCCTGGCTCTCGCTCGGCGCGTCGCGTCTCACGTTCCATGCCGAAAGCGCGATGGACCTCGGGCGACTCCTTACGTCGGCTCGAGAACGCTACGGCGATGATGTTCTGACCTTCGGTCTCGCGATACATATCGAGAGCGACCTCTCTCTCATCGAGCCGCATCTTGCGCAGGTCGGCTATGTGCAGTTCATGGGTATCGCGACCATCGGCCGACAGGGGCAACCGTTCGACCGACGCGTTCTCGAGAAGATACGCGTGTTCCGCTCGCGGCACCCAGAGATACCAGTGCAGGTTGATGGCGGCGTCTCGCTTGATTCTGGGAAGGAACTCCTCGCGCTCGGCGTCTCGAATCTCATCGTCGGCTCGGCAATCCTGCGCTCTGCTGATCCGGCGGCGGAAGTCGCCAAGTTCGAAGCGCTTGCGATCCCGCACGGAGTGTAGACGCATACGGTATACTGAAGCGATATGGCACTCACCGACGGCATGCTTATCGATCTCGAGAAAAAGGCGGAGGCTACCCGCGAGACAATCATCGCGATGCTCGTCGCGGCCGGGAGCGGGCACACCGCCGGCCCCTTGGGCATGGCAGACATCTTCACGGCGTTCTATTTCAATATCCTCAATCACGATCCGAAGAATCCGGACTGGGAGGAGCGCGACCGGCTCATCCTCTCCAACGGCCACATCGTGCCGGTACGCTACGCGGCGATGGCGCACGCGGGGTATTTCCCCGTCGAAGAGTGTCTCACGCTCCGCAAGTTCGGCAGCCGGCTCCAGGGGCATCCTGAGCGCGTGCGTTTGCCCGGTCTCGAAACGACCTCGGGTCCTCTCGGCGAAGGACTCTCGCAGGCTTCCGGCATGGCGTATGCTCTTCGTATGGACGGAAAGAAGCAACAGCGTATTTATTGTGTGATGGGCGACGGCGAACAAGATGAAGGGAATGTCTGGGAAGCGGTGATGTTCGCGGGGAAGAACAAGCTGCATAATCTCACGGCGATCATGGATCGTAATAATATCCAGATAGACGGCATGACAGAAGACGTAATGCCTCTCGAGCCGATCGCGGACAAGTATCGCGCGTTCAACTGGCACGTGATAGAAGTGAGCGGACACGATTTTGCCGCATTTATCGCCGCGGTCGATGAAGCGAAAGCGATTTATGAGAAGCCGACGATGATCATCGCGCACACGATCCCCGGCAAGGGTGTCCCTGAGATAGCGTTCGATTACCGCTGGCACGGCAAACCGCCGACGACTGAGGAGGGGAAGCGGTTCCTGAAAGAGATTCGCACCATGGGCGGTAACGTCCCTCATGAATATGCTTAACGCTTCCGCAAAACTATCCGCAAGAGTGTTCGAGGATGACATCGATCAGGCGCCGACCCGGGATGGTTTCGGCAAGGGGACGGTGGAAGTTGGGAAGGTCGATTCTCGCATCGTCGTTCTCTGTGCCGATCTTTCTGAAAGTACGCGCGCTGATTGGTTCGAAAAAGAATTTCCGGAGCGCTTCATCGAGGCGGGTATCGCCGAACAGAGTATGGCGGCAATCGCGAGCGGTATGACTGCGGTGGGGAAGATCCCGTTTATCGCGAGTTATGCGGCGTTCAATCCGGGGCGTAATTATGAGCAGATTCGTACGACCATCGCACTCAATCAATCACCGGTGAAGGTGTGTGGCATGCATGCTGGCGTCTCGGTCGGTCCCGATGGCGCGACACATCAGATGCTCGAGGATATCGGCATGATGCGGGCTCTTCCTGGTATGACGGTCATCGCTCCCGGTGATGCCGAGGAGGCACGGAAGGCCGTCGTCGCGGCTGCGCAGACCGATGGTCCGGTGTATCTGCGCTTCGGGCGCTCCGCGACGCCGATTTTCACGACGAGCGATACGCCGTTTCAGATAGGGAAGGCACTCATGCTTTGGGAAGGGGAGTCTCCGAAGGTTGCGATACTCTCGACTGGCGCACTCTCCTACGCGGCACTTGCGGCGGCGCGCATGCTCGCCGACGAGGGTCTCTCGTCCATCGTGCTTCATGTGCCGACCGTGAAGCCGCTCGACGAGGATGCGGTTCTCGATGCCGCTAAGAAGGCTGGGCGAATCGTGACGATAGAGGAGCACCAGACGGCGACCGGGTTCGGGAGTGCGGTTGCCGAGTTGCTTGCGGAGAAACTTCCGACGAAGATGAAGATTCTCGGCATCAATGATCAGTTCGGTCAGTCGGGGGAACCGGAGGAGCTTCTCTCTTATTACGGTCTCGATGCCTCGGGTATCGCCGATGCCGCGCGGAAGCTCGCAGCATCCTGAGGAATATGAAAGATAAAATCAATACCTATTTTGCCATCCTCCTCATCACTATCGCGGGGGCAAGCGCGACCATGATCATCGTCCACGTCTCCTATTCGAATATGCTTTCTGCTACGGGTAGCGAAGCGCAGTATGCGGCACTCGAGCGATCGATCCTGAAGCGATAACCTTTAAAGATACCGTTTGTTGCCTTGCGTGCTTGCTTTTGAAAATGCAAAGACGTGGCTGATTGAAGTCTGACTTCAATCAGCCACGTCTTTATTTCTTAGAACGGCGTGACAACGTAGTTTGCGGGTGCGTGCGCGAGGTAGTCCTCGAGCTTTTCGCGCGAGAGAAGGCCTTTTTGTGCGCCAATCTCCTGCACGACGCTCATGGAGTTTATCGGTCCCCAGGCGAGCGCTTCGCGGAGCGGCACGCCGAGTGCGAGCGCGATGACGACCGTCGAAGTCATCGCATCACCGGCGCCCGTGCGGTCTATCGGTGCTTTTATGTCCGGATACATCGGCACGGTGAGCAGCTCGGTTCCGTCTGAAACGTACGCGCCATTCGGGCCGTCCGTGATGAGAACGGTCGCGGGGCCGAGTCCATGCATCTCCCGGAGAAGCGTCTTTACGTCAGTCTCGCCGAGGCCGAGGATGCGCTCGGCCTCCTCCTTGTTGCAGGCGAAGAATTCGGTTGCCGCGTACAGTTTCGCGAGCCGCTCCTTGCCCATCTCCATCTGGAAGGTGCCGGGCTGGAAGGCGAGCTTGGTCTCCGGATGCGCGAGAAGCCATACGACGAGATCGTCGTGGAACGTTTCGGCGTTCTCGCCGGTTGAGGAAAGGTAAATCCATTTCGGAGGGACAAATCCTTCAGGGATGCTGTACGGGTACGCCTGGTGCTTGATGAGGATGGTGCGCTCAGCGTTGAACATGAGCACATAGTGGTGATTGGTCGGGAGATCGTCGTTTACGGCGATGTAGCGCGTATCGACACCTTCTTTCGTAAAGGTCGCGAGTATCTCCTCGCCGAAGCGGTCGCGGCCCACGTTCGAGACGAATCCTGAAGAGAGGCCGAGGCGCGCCGCGGCGACCGCGGCATTGGCGGCGTTGCCGACGCCCGGCACGAGCTCGGAGAATTCGTAGGGAATCTTATCGCCCCACTTCATCGAGATGGTGCACTCCTCGTTGTGGCGGTCGCAGTGTATCTCCGCCTCTTTCAGTTTGATAAATTCGTCGACGGTCGTGTCGCCTATTGCAATGAAGTCCATATAGGGGCTAGTGTAGCATGCGCGCAAAGTGCTTTGCGCGCATGCTACCATGAGAGCATGAATGATCTCGCTGCGACCGCGCATTCACTCTTCGCGCCGGGCAAGGGCCTCCTTGCGGCTGATGAGAGCGTGCATACGGCGACCGCGCGGCTCGCGTCTTACGGCATCGCGACCAGCGCTGAGATGCGGCGGCAATATCGCGATCTCTTCTTCGGCACGGAGGGCATCGAACAGTATCTTTCCGGAATCATTCTTTTTTCCGAGACGCTTCTCGAGAAGGGAAATGACAAGGAATTGTTTCCGGCGTCACTCGTCGCTCGCGGCATCGTGCCCGGGGTGAAGGTAGATGGCGGCACCGAGCCGATGAGTTCGAGCTCGGCTGAGCTCATCACGCAGGGCCTACTCGATCTTCCTGAGCGCCTCGCGGCGTATCACGCGCAAGGGGCGGTCTTCACGAAGTGGCGCGCGGTCATTCGTATCGACGGCGATCAGCTGCCTTCGGCAAGCGCGATACACGAGAACGCGAAGCGTCTCGCAAGCTATGCGAAGGAAGCGCAGAGCGCCGGCATGGTGCCTATCCTCGAGCCGGAGGTGCTCTATGAAGGGAAGCATAGCCGCGCTCGCGCTCGCACAGTCTTGACCGAGACGCTCGGCACGGTCTTCTCGGTCCTCGATGAACATGCTGTCGACCGCGCGAGCGTCATCCTGAAGACCGCAATGGCGCTCTCCGGTAAGGAGAGCGGGAAGAAGGATACCCCGGAAGAGGTTGCCGAGGATACGCTCGCGGCTCTTCGCGAGAGCGTGCCGTCTGATATTGCTGGCATCGTTTTCCTCTCCGGCGGACAGGCGCCGGATCAGGCGACCGCGAATCTGGAGGCGATTGCACGCCGGGCGCGAGAGGTTTCCGCGCCGTGGCCGCTCACATTCTCGTATGCGCGCGCGCTCCAGGAAGAGGCACTTGAACTTTGGAAGGGGGAAGAAGCGAATGTCCCGGCCGCGCGCGCGGCATTCCTCGCGCGTCTCAAAAAGGTCTCTGCCGCCCTCGGCTAGCACTCTCAGATTCATGTGGGACTTCCGAAGTCCCACATGAACTACTCAAGAAATGAGCCAGGAATCGGGGGCGTCTCCGCGTCCTTCAGATAATCGTCGACGGCCTTTTGATATTCACCGGGCACGCTTCCGAACAGATCTCTCGTGAGAACGGAGGGGAAGTTCTTTTTGTCGCAATAATCGAGGTAGCTGCTCCAGCGATATCCATTTAAATATTTCAACGCATCCTTGGCGCTCTTGATATGGCTCTTGTCTCGTTCACGCCACTCTTCCGCCCCGGCGAGGTAATCCAGCGGATTCAAGTGCAGATAGTGGAGTATGTATAAGAAATGCCCTTCATCTTCGATAAGCACCTTCTTAGTTTTCCCTTGGAAAAGATGTCCGTGTCGTTTGTATCGCTCATTGTAATATTTCGCATAGCCGATATTGACTTTCATCATGAATCTCATT
The DNA here is from genome assembly GCA_021782715.1 of bacterium. Classification (GTDB taxonomy): domain Bacteria; phylum Patescibacteriota; class Minisyncoccia; order Phycocordibacterales; family Phycocordibacteraceae; genus C7867-001. The sequence continues at coordinate 8,315 of JAJXUR010000007.1, read as the reverse complement.
AGACCACCTTCGATGAGTTCGGAAACGAGTAAATGATAATGATCTTTCATGAGAGTCCAGCCATGAATCTCCACCAATCGCTCACGAATGTGGGACTTCCGAAGTCCCACATCTGTTCCGCTTACGTCCCGACGAGCTGATTCGGTTGCCGGAGTAGTGTCGTTAAATTCATATAGATTATGAATGAACCGCACATAATCCTGAGAATCTGAAAACAGGTCCCGCCCATCAACTCCACGATTGAGGACATGGTATAGATCCATAATAAGAATCGTAGCACCAATGTGGGACATCGGAAGTCCCACATGAGGATTGTTGCGATATGAGGATGGGTGAGGTATAGTCGGGAAATATGCTTACTCTCGCAGTAGAAAAGCGTGATTTGGCAGCAGCGACGTTGTCGTCGGTGCGCGCGTCCGGCCGTATTCCGGCTGTGGTCTATGGTGCGCACCAGGAGGCGACGCCGATCACGGTCGATGCGAAAGCCTTCGCGAAGGTTCTCGGCGAGGCTGGCGAGGCGACCATCGTCTCGCTCTCGGGCCTCGGTGCGGCACTCCCCACGCTCATCCACGATATCGATCGCGATCCGGTGAGCGGCCGCACGCGCCATGTCGATTTCTATGCGGTGACCAAGGGCGAGAAGGTTCAGGTCGCGATCCCGCTTGAGTTCGTGGGCGAATCGGCAGCGGTCGAGGCTGGCGCAAACCTCGTGAAGGTGCTCCATGAGATCGAGGTGAAGGCGGATCCTATGAGTCTTCCGCACGCTATCGAAGTCAATCTCGCTGTACTCGCGGAAGTGAATGACCAGATTCACGCGAAAGATCTCGTGCTTCCAAAGGGTGTTGATCTCGCAGTGGAGCCGGAGGAAGTCGTCGCGCTCGTCCAGGCAGTCGCCGAGGAAAAGGAGGAAACGGTGTCGGCAGACATCGCTGCGATCGAGGTGGAGAAAAAGGGTAAGGAGGAACCCGCCCCCGAAGCGGCAGCATAATCGTCTGGCCCGCGTGCTAAAATGACCCGACATGCGTCGGTTTTTTTATTTCATATGCGGGCTCACGTGCGTGCTTGCGCCATCGCTCGCGTTCGCACAGAGCGCCGCACAGGCGGTAGATGCGCGGCAGCAGCAGCTCCAAGACCAATTAAGCTCGATTGAGAGCCAGATTGCCGCACAGCAGCAGTTGCTCGACGTCGCGCAGAACCAGCATCAGACGCTCCAGACACAGATTGATGCTTTCGATGCTGAGATCAAGAAGACGCAGCTCCAGATACAGGCGATCAACCTCACCATCACGCAACTGAACGGGAACATCGACACGCACAACCAGACGCTCTCGCAGCTTTCGGCACAGCTTGATGCGGAGAAAGAATCGCTTGCGCAGATCATGCGGCAGACGCAGATGCTCGACAACTATTCGGTCGTGAGCGTGGCGCTCGGCTCGCAGGATGTCTCGGGCTTCTTCAGCGATCTCGACGCATTCACCTCCATCAAGAGCTCGCTCGCGGACTCGTTTAGTCAGATACAGACGACAAGCTCGTCCACTGAGGCAGAGAAAGAGGCTCTCCAATCGAGGCTCGCCGAGCAAGAGCAGCTGCGGACGGTCGCGCAGCTCGCGAAGCAGCAGGTGCAGTCACAAGAGAGTGAGAAGCGGCAACTCCTGACTCAAACCAAGGGCGTCGAAGCGAATTACCAGAAGGTCATCGCGAGCAATCAGAAAACCGCAGCGCAGATCCGTTCCGAGCTCTTCATGCTGCGCGATACCGCGGCGATACCCTTCGGTACCGCGCTCACGTATGCCGAGGCGGCGGAGAAGGCGACCGGAACGCGCGCAGCCGTGACGCTCGGCGTGTTGAAGCAGGAGACGAACCTCGGCGAGAATCTCGGTACCGGCACGTGGCGCGTCGATATGGCGCCGAACCGCGATCAGCCGGTCTTCATCTATATCACGCAGACGCTCGGTCTCGACCCTGATAAGATGCCGGTCTCGAAAAAGCCGTGGTACGGCTGGGGCGGCGCGATGGGGCCGGGGCAGTTCATCCCGTCGACATGGGTGTGCTACGGCGGCTTCGTGAATGCACAGACAGGCACGTGTTCTCCGCCCTCGGGTGCCGGGCTCTCATTCTGGCAGGGGCCATGGAAGTATGTTGCGAGCAAAGACCGCGTCCGTACGCTCCTCGGTGCGAGCGCGCCGAGCAATCCGTGGAGCGCACAGGTGGCCATCATGGCGACTGCGATGCTCATGGCGGACAATGGCGCCGGGACGCAGACGCCGGCTGCCGAACGGCTCGCGGCGCTGCACTACTTCGCCGGGTGGACACATGCCAACAACCCCGCATACTCTTTCTATGGCGACGGCGTGATGGAATTCGCCTCGCAATTCCAGGCGGACATCAATCAACTGAACGGTCTCTAAACTCGAGAGTGGCTATTCACATTCCCGAAAAAATGTCAGGGAGGGGAGGCGGCGGGGAGGTATACTGGGAGTAATTCACCATACACTGCATATTATTTATGGAGACTCACCACGACATGAAAATCATTTCTCTCTCAATCGGTATCGCGTTTCTCATTGGTGCATTCGCAGTAGCGTTCGCGGACCCATATCTTCCCGCCTCGATCAGCAATGCCAAGAAAGGCTATCAGGCCGGCTTCGACGCCGCAAAAACGCTCGTCGAGAACAGCAGTCTCGGCAGTTTTTTCCAGACCCCCGCAGATGTCCGGATGCTTTCCGGCACAGTCACCGCGATAAACGGCAACCGCATCACTTTCCATATCCAGTCAACGAATCCTTTCGATGACCCCACGCTTGCAGACCGTGTCGCTAGCATTGATGCGTCGACTGCTATCACCATGCAGACGCGTAAAGATCAGAAGACGTATCAAGCGGGCATATCTGCGCTCGTGCAGGTGCACACGGTCGCTGCTAGTACGACGGCTGCAATCATCAGCCCATTTGTCACGACTTCCGCAAGCATTTCTGATATCAAAGTCGGCACATCCGTCAATGTGTCCGCTGCTGAGAACATCCGATCATTAGGAGAATTCACGGCAAGCGCAATCCAGATTATTCCCCCGATCAGAATGAGCATCTGATGACTGGCATGACTTTTTATTCCGCACGTCCTGTTATTTTGAAATCGATTCTCGCTCTCATCATCGTCTCGATGGTTTTCGCTGGCGGCTCGAGAGCTGAGGCGGCTTCCGTGACCTGGACACACGGCACTCCTACTCAGACGTGTGATCAGATCATATACGTTGACGCAGCGACAGGCGACGCATGTTCGTATACAGGATGTGCCCCGGGGTACTGGGCAACCCTGATGCAGGGCGGGACCGACGGCGCTTATGCGGGCGTTCCGTACACCGTCCCGGCGGGGTATCAGATTTACCTGAACTGGTGGGGTGGCGCGACTCCTGCGGCACTTGCCTTTCGATCCGGCAAGCCGATTAGTTACTTCATCGCGCCTCAGCCGTATAGTTCATCATATGGCCCATATCAAGCATGTGATCCGACGCCATACTTAACCGTCGATTCAACGTTCAGTGCCGTCACTGACAAGGACACCTACGCTCCCGGCTCGCCGGTCAGTGTCTCGCTCGCTGCCTGTTCCGGCGACTGCGCGACGAGCGGGAACAGGGGCGTCTGGCAGGGCGGGTATACTCCGATCAACGTCGTCAACAAAATCTTCACGAGTATTTTCGGCGGCGGCGGCGGTCCGCCGGCAGTCGGTGTCGGGGCAGATTTCAACGGCGTAACCTCCACATCGGGGCAGAGTTTCAACGGCGGACAATTCAATTACTGTGATGGTCCGGGTTCCAGCTCATGCGCGCGGTCTTTCTATGCGCCGAAGACGCCCGGATCCTATACCATCAGTCTCGATGGCTGTTTCAATGGCGGGACCCAAGTCGTTAATTGCACCGCTTCGAGCGTCCCCTTCACCGTCGCTTGTCCCGCGGGGCAGACGCTAAGCGCAAACGGCAAGAGCTGTGCGGCGCCTGCTTCCTGCACCTACTCGGGCACGCTTTCATGGGGAGCCGGCTGCTCCGCGAATGTTAATACGACGACACCGAGCGGTACGGTCTACACCGTCACGAACGTCGCGCCGGGCTATACCGGCTCGGAACAATACTCCTGCACGAACGGTAGTTGGGCGGGGCCGACGAACGCTTCTTGTACGGTTTCCTCCACGGTCACGTGGACCAATTATTGTACTGGCGGCAATGACGTGAATGGGAATAACTGGCAGATATGGGCCTATAGCAATCAGACGCCGACGGGGTACAAATACGTCGGACCGGGCACTGCCGCGAATGGTTGTGCCGCCCCTGTCAATCCTGGTGCCTGCACCTACTCGGGCACGCTCTCGTGGGGAGTCGGCTGTGTGGCAAATGTGAACGCGGCCGCGCCGAATAGCGGGGCGGTCACCGTCACGAACACCGCGCCGGGCTATACCGGTTCGGAGCAGTACTCCTGCAGCAACGGAGTGTGGGCCGGGCCGACGAATACTTCCTGTGCACCGTTTACGCCGGTGAATATCGTGCAATCGCCCGGGCCGACGCAACCTTCACAAACGTCGCAACAACCTTCCTCAAACCAGCCTCCGGTTCAGACCTGCGCCGCAAATGCGGGAGCATCGTGCCCCTCCTCCCCTAACTTCTGCGGCCAGACCACGATCGGTACGTACTCATGCACCGACGTGTGCTCGGCCGTAACGCCGTCAGACTCCCTCTGCCCGCCACCGACGGTTTCTATCTCCGCAAGCTCGCTTCGCGTGCAGTCCGGGAAATCGTCGACCATCTCATGGAGCAGTACCTATGCGAAGAGCTGCACCGTCACGAAAAATGGTGTTGCGTGGGCGGGCAGTCTCAACTCCTCCGGAACCCTTGACCCGAGGATCACGACCCAGTCTGTCTATAAACTGTCCTGCACCGGCCCCGGCGGCTCGGCATCGGCTCAAGCGACAGTGAACGTGGTACCGACGTATCAGGAGTTCTAAGAGCTATTTCTCGCGGCCTGGCCGTTGTTATCAACAGGCGTGCCTGTCTATCAGTGGAGCAGGGAGGCGCGGAAGGTATACTTGTGGCAGGTAACACAAACCTTTTTTATGAAAATAAACTCCCTTTCTCTCATCGTTGGCACGGCGCTTCTTCTCGTCGGTATCGCTATCGGCGTGTTCGCAGACCCGTACCTGCCTGCATCGCTCAGCAACACGCAGAAAGGGTATCAGGCCGGTTTCGAGTCGGCGAAGACACTCGTCGCGAGTAGCAGTATCGGTGCTATGTTCAATACTCCTGCAGATGTCCGTTCGCTCTCTGGCACGGTTACGGCTATAAACGGCGGTACTCTCACTCTTCATGTTGGCATGGAGGACCCTTTCGGTGATCCGGCGCTTGCCGACCGCATTGTCACGGTCGATGCATCGACAACTATCGTGAGACTCAGTATCCGGCCCGGTTCTCCGGCGCTTGCGACCGGCAAAGATGCGATACCGGCCCCTCCTTTGTTCACACAGACAGCGGTGAGCCTCTCCAACATCGGCATCGGCGACCCGCTCACCGTCACGGCTACCGAGAACATAGCGACAGCGAAAGATTTCACTGCGACCGGGATTCAGATCCAGGCTCGAGCGCTGTCCTCGGCGTCGTCGACCGTAGCAAGATAATGAAGACAGCTCGCCTGTTTCTCATAGCCTCCGCACTCTTTCTGGTTTTGGCGATGCCGAATGCCACTTTCGCAGCGCAACAGCTCTACAGCACGCCGGGCACGTATTACTTCACTGTCCCATCCGGTGTCACGAGTATGACAGCGTATGTCGTCGGCGGCGGTGGTGGTGGTGGCGCTGAGGCGGGATCGGGAGATAGTAATGCCGGCGGTGGCGGCGGTTCGGGCGGGTTTTATACCATATCAGGTCCGGTCAATGCAGGGGCAGTCATTACGGTTGTTGTCGGTTCAGGAGGGCTGGTTGCCGCTTGGACATACAATGGGAGATATATGTGCAGTCCAACAGGAAGCACCTATACCGAGAACGGAGCTACCGGAGGGACTTCAAGTATTTCAGCAAACGGGTCGACCATTGTCGCCGTCACTGGCGGGCAGGGTGGTAGAGGCGCCATAACTGATATTCCAGGCAGCGGGATCTCCGGTGCCGGAGGTACTCCCGGCGGAGTAGCGGGTGGAGTCGTCTCGGGTAATAGAAATAATTACTCGCCTACTCCCGGCGGAGCGAATGGTTCAGGGTATGGTAGCGGCGGCCAAAGCAACGGCCTGTGGGTCAATACGAATACTTGCCCGACAAGCGGACAGAACGGCGCCGTGCTTCTTGTCTGGACTCCTCCAACAGATAATGCCTCCTGCTCAAGTCTCTCCGTGCCCTCATCTGTCGCCGCAGGGTCATCATTCTCGGCGTCTATCACCATGTCCAATACGGGGGGTAGCACTTGGACGGCAGCGACGAATTATCGTCTCGGTTCTCAATCCGCGCAGGATAATACTACGTGGGGGACTAGCAGAGTCTATCTTCCGTATAGCGTAGGCCCCGGAGGATCTGTTGCGTTCAGTAATTCTTTCACGGCACCGACTACTCCCGGCACCTATACCTTCGCTTGGAAAATGCTTCAAGAGACCGTCCAGTGGTTCGGCGCTACCTGCTCGCAAACCGTCACCGTGACTCCTCCCTCCTGCGTCGCCTCTGGGACTCTTGCCTGGCCGACAACATCAGGTCCCTGCTCGCAGACGTCATCATGGACGGTCGCCCCCGGACAATCAACGACAGCGTACAACACCGCTCCTGGATACTCCGGTTCGGAAACGTGGTCTTGCTCATCGACCGGCCTGTGGGTAGGTCCGACCAATGTTTCTTGTGCCGCGGTTGCCCCCACCGTCACCTTCTCCATGAGCCCGACCTCGGTCGCCTATGGCGGGTACACGAATCTTTCATACACTTCCAGCAACGCCTCCTATTGCAACGAGTATGTGAATGGCGGCCTGGTGTGGTCGAACGCGCCGACGTCGTTCAACTGGGGAACTGTCGGCCCGTATTACGCGAACCAGACATGGACGATCATGTGCTACAACAGCGCCGGCGCCTCGGGGCAGGACTCTAAGACGCTCACGGTCGCTGCCGCCTCTTGTCCCACCACCACCATCGGCTCCTGCAGCCTCTCTCCCACTGCTTCCGGCGGCACCTCCGGCTCCTGTATCGCCGGATACACCGGCTCCTGCAGCTACTCCTGCTCCAATGGCTCTTGGTATCAGAACTCGAATTCCTGTGCTCCGCCTGCTGCCTCCTGTCCCACCACCACCATCGGCTCCTGCAGCCTCTCTCCCACTGCTTCTGGCGGCACCTCCGGCTCCTGTATCGCCGGATACACCGGCTCCTGCAGCTACTCCTGCTCTAACGGTACCTGGTACGCGAGCTCGAACTCTTGCGCGGCACCGGCCAATTGCACCACCCCATGGGGCAACACCATCGCAAGCGGTGTCTCTGTTCTCGCATTCTCGACGCCTTCAGTCGTCTCTCCGGCGGCTTGTCCCGCGTCGGAGAACCGCCTCTGCACCAGCGGCACCCTCTCTGGCAGCTACCAGTATCAGAACTGCACCGTGCTCAATCCGACCGCCACCATCTCGGCCAGTCCGACCCGCGTGCAGTCGGGGAAGACCACGACGGTCACCTGGAGCTCCACTGATACCACGAGCTGTACCGTCTCCGGCCCCGGCCTCTCCGCCTCAGGCACGAGCGGCTCACAGCCCGTCACCGTCACCTCCCAGGCCGTCTACACCGTCTCTTGCAACAGCGGGGCTGCGACCGCAACGGCGACCGTGAATGTGGTGCCGACCTTCCAAGAATTCTAGGCGAGGCTTCCGCTCGGCCGCACGTCTTACCAAGAGGCAGTTTGAGTGGTATAGTCACCAGGTACCTGCCCCGCCACGGGCAGGATTTACGCATGAAAAAAACATCCAAAGAGGAACATGCCCACCGGCACGGGAGCGATTGGCTCTCGGTGAAAGGTGCGCGCACCCACAACCTGAAGGACATCTCAGTCGACATGCCGCGCGGCGCGATGACGGTCATCACCGGCCTCTCCGGTTCAGGAAAGTCTTCGCTCGCTTTCGATACCATCTTCGCCGAGGGGCAGCGCCGCTACGTCGAATCGCTCTCCGCGTACGCGCGGCAGTTCCTCAACCAGATGGCGAAGCCGGACGTCGACGAGATCACCGGCCTCTCGCCGGCCATTTCCATAGACCAGAAGAGCCGCTCGAACAATCCGCGCTCGACCGTAGCGACGGTCACTGAAATTTATGATTACCTGCGCGTCCTCT
>JAJXUR010000006.1 GCA_021782715.1 bacterium | reverse complement strand
GAAATCTGTGTGTCGGTGCGATCAGTTTCCTTCATGGGCGATGCTTCATTGAGGCCGTAGACCGAACTCGACGAGGCGTAGAACACGCGCGGGAGTTTGAGGCGCTTCGCCGCCTCAAAGATATTCAGTGTGCCGAGTTCGTTCGATTCGATATACGCCCATGGGTTCGAAAGCGAGTATCGTACGCCTGCCTGTGCCGCAAGATGCACGATCTCATCTGGTCTCTCCTTCTTAAGGAGGGCCTCGAGCGCCGGGTACTTTGCGATATTCGTCTTATAGAAGCTGAATTCCGGATATTTCTTGAGGATTGCAAGACGCTTCTGTTTGATACGCGGATCGTAATAGTCCGTGATCGAATCGACGCCGATCACACGCCATCCCTTTTCAAGAAGCGAGTGCGCGAGATGAAACCCGATGAACCCAGCGGAGCCGGTAATGACGATCGTGCGAGTTTTTTTCTTCATATATTTTCTCCATATACCGCTTGCAACAAGTCGAGATCCTTGCCGCTCTCTTTCAAGAGCGAGATATTCTTCGCCTCAAGCGCCGAGAGCGCGGCGATGCCTCCGGCATCGCCCACCTCCTCTTCGTACAAGCCACGCAGCGCGGCGAAATCCTTGATGAAGCAGTGCCCGCCCGCGCCGCGACCGGTCTTATGCACCGGCGACAGGTACGTGTGCGACAGGTACGGGTCGGCGCGGAGCGCCTTCTGCACCACATCCCAGCTGCTGCCGCTTCTCGCCGCCAAGTCGTAGAACATGTTCCAGAGCACGACCTGCACGAAACCGTTCGCATTATGCGCGTACTTGATAAGCTCCGCTTCGGTGCTATCGCAGGTGAGCTTGAAGGGCGCCGGCGGGAGGAGCGTGTGCACCTGCTCAGCCGCAGCCCAGTGCGCAGCGTCATCAGTCGCGCTGCCGAGGATGTTCGAGAACGGGTGTGCAGCATCATGTGCCGCGGTCGCCTCAGAGAGGAACTCGGGAGAATAAAAGACGACCCGATCGGGATACTGGTCCTGAAATGATTTCGTCGTGCCCGGCACGATGGTTGACTTCACAATGGCAATCTTCCCTGCCCCCGCGAGACCGATAGCCTCGCGTACGATGGAGTCGTCGAATCCTTCCGGCGTGGTCGGTGTCGGCACCGCGATGAAGACGATATCGCACGCCGCTATCTTTTCCTTATTTTCCCGGTACGGCTCTTCGAGAGCATATCGCACAGTCGGGAAGCCGCGCTGTTCGAAATCGTCGGCATAATTCTTGCCGACGTACCCCTGCCCTATGAAGCCGATAAGCGATTTCGTACCTGAAGTCGATGCCATGGGAATGACTGTATCATGAGTAATCTGCGTGCCCTATACGGTCTATAACTTCCCTGTCTCTACGCGAGTTACGCACCGGCGAGCCGCGCAAGGTCTGTGGCGACGCGAGAGGGGATGTCGCCGATGGTGGCGAGGTGGGCGCGAGCGGTCTCCTCGGCATGCCGCGGGAGCTCCATGCGGACAGTGGTGTCCTCGATGATGCCAACGATGCTCAAGGAGAGCGCGGTCGGGTCGGCAACCGGCACGGCGAGGACGTCTTCATACCCCTTGAACACTTCGCCGACGATGCCGACGTCGGTCGTGATGATGGGCACTCTCGCGAGCGCAGCCTCTATGAGCGTGCGGCCGTAGCCCTCATAGGCGCTCGCCTGGACGAAGGCGTGCGCGCTCTCCATGAGTCCGCGCGCTTCTGCTGCAGGCCGCCATCCCTTGAGGAAGACGACCTTGTCGGCGAGCCCGAGCGAGCGCGCCATGCGTTCGAGATTCCCGCGCTGCCGGCCGTCGCCGACGACGAAGAGGCCGACCATCGGGTAGTGCTTGACCACGAGCTTCAAGGCCGCGAGGATGTCCTCGACGCGCTTCTCGGGCTCGAGCCGCCCGACCGTGATGAGCGCGAAGGTGAAGGCCGGGTGCGGCGGGAGCGGCACGGGCGCGGGAACCGTCGAGTCGACCGGGACCGGGATGACGGTCGGTTCGGGTATCTTGGAGCCATGTCGCGCAATGAGCGAGGCCTTCACGCGCTCGGACACGACACGGATGCCGTCGGCTCTCTGGAGCACGCCGTCGGCAATACTGCGACGCCAACGGTTCAGGAGCGGCATGCGAACGGAAGGACTCCGCCAATTGCCGGCACGCACGAACCACGGCGAAAGGAAGTCGGTGTGCACCTGGATGTGAAGCCGCGCGCTGGTGCCCTGCGCGGCGCGAAGCGCCGCGAGCCCATGCTCGAAGGGGTCCTGTGCCGAAACAACCTCGATGCTGTGCTCGAGGATGAGCGCATGGGCGCGCTTCGCGAGCGCGCGGATGCGAAATATTTTCCACGTGGATATCGGATGCAGAGAGAGCTGCCCGTCCTGTTCGTCGCGCGCGCTCCGCGCCGCCGTGGAGACGATATGGAGCTCCCCTATCGCGACAGCATAGGCGCGCATGCGCGCGCGTGCCGCGCTCGCAGGGTCGAATATCGTCGGGTCGTTGGATACGAAGAGGGCTTTCATTTGTGCTCGAGGAATCGTGCGACCGACGCAAGCATGGACTCGGGAGAGAAGCGGTGTGCGGACTCCTTCGCGCGCGTCGACAGACGCGCGCGAAGACTCTCGTCGGCGAGCACGCGCGCGAGTACGGCCACGAGCACCGGCGTATCGCCAAAGGGCACGAGCATTCCGGTCTCTTCATCGGCAATCACTTCGGCATTCCCGCCGACCGCCGTCGCGATGGTGGAGACACCGAGCGTAAGCGCTTCGATGAGAAAGTGCGATAACCCTTCGTACGAAGAATTGAGCACGAATGCCCGTGCCGACGCCATCGTCGCGAGCGTGTCGGCGTGCGAGAGCGCGCCGGTGAAGACATAGTCGCTGCGAAGTGCCTCTTCAGCCCGATGAACGAGCCGTGCGACCTCCGGCCCCTCGCCCACCACCGCGAGCGATACCGAGACGCCATTCTCGCGAAGCTTCACGACCGCGTCGATGACACCGTCGATATGCTTCCATGGCACGAGCCGCCCAGCGGTCACGATGAGCGGCCGCGGCAATTTCGCGACCGACCATGGCACGGCGCCATAGGCCTCCACCGGCACCGCGTTGTAGATGACTTTGATCTTGGCGCGCGGGATGCCCCACGCTGCGACGATGCCTTCCAGATACCGACTCGGGACGAGGACATGCTTCGCATACGACGCGACCCCCGTCTGCACGCGCCGGAGGAACCACACGGCGAACGGCACGCGCCGCTCACGCACAAACTCGTCGAGCGTCGCGGTGATGCCGAAGCGCTGTCGCCCTTGCTCCCACGCATAGTCGCCGACGATCTTCACGGTGAACGGCTTCCGCGCGCACCACGCTGCGATGCAGACCGGCAAGCCGACCGAGACCGGGTCGAGAGCGAGCGCGAGGTCGGCGCGCCGAAGCGCGCGGAAGACGCGCCAGGCGTATGCGATGTGGCGGATGCCCTTGGGCAGGTGCCGCACGTCGCTGAACTTCACCAGCTCGACTTCGATACCCTTCTCGGGGAGCCCTTCGGCAAGCAGCTTCGCATACGTCGCCGGCCCGCCGATCTCGGGCGGATAGAGGGGCGTCGCGAGGACGATTCTCATGGCTCTATTCTACCTCTTCGAGAACACCCGGTCGAAGACTGTTTTCATCTGCGCCGCGATGAGGTCCCAGTCGTATTTCTCGATGGCCATGGCCTTCGCGGTCGCGGTCACGCGCGCGACCTGCTCGGGGTGCGCGAGGATGTCCTCGACGGCTGCCGCAATCTGCTCGGGCGAGTCCTTGTCCACCGCCCAGCCGGTCGTCTCCTTGCTCGGATTGCGTTTCGCGTCGTATAGGAAGTCAGCAATGCCACCCTCCTGTGTCGCGATGACCGGCAACCCCGCCGCCATCGCCTCGATGAACGAATTGCCCATGCCTTCTGAGCGTGATGGCCGTATGAATATGTCGCATGCTTCGAGCGCGAGCGGCATTTCTGCATGTCCTATCTGACCTGCGAAATGCGCACGTGTCGCGACTCCTAGTTTCTGTGCAAGCTCCTTGAGCATCTCCTCGTCAGGACCGATGCCGTAGATCATAAAATGGACGGTCTCGGGCAAGAGTACGAGCGCGCGTATGACATCATCGACGGCATTCTTGTGCACCAGCCGCGAGGTCGTGACGAGGAATACGTCCCCTTCCCGCTTCTCAAGCCTCTTTCGTGCCGCAGTAAGTTCATCGTGAGAGAAGTGTTGCGAAAAATGTCGCGTATTGACCGCATTCGGTACGAATACCACTTCCCCTTTGAACCCTCGACGGCGCGCCCAGTCACCGAGGAAGTTCGATATGACCGTCACCGCATCGGCGGTGGTGAATGCTCGCGAGAAAAGCGGCCACAAAGGACGCATGAGCCGCTCGATATATTCGGGAGGATCGCCCTCCTGAAGGGTGAGTAAATATTTTACCTCCGGGTGAAGTGTCTTAAAAATTCCGGCAGGGATGCCGCAAGAATGCGCCATCATCGCCCAGATACCATCAAAATGGTATCTACGATGCAACCGCGAGACTGCTCGTGCAGCCGCAAACTGATACCAGTACTTATTTAGGAAGAGCGGGAATTTCTGCAAATCACCAATGGTCGGCGACGCTTTCGAGAAGCCAATCCGGTGTACGACGACATTTTCAATCTTTTCCATCTTTGGCAACTTCGAATCAAATCGAAGCGTCACCATATGAAATTCAATCTCTTCCGGAGAAATCCGATCGGTAATCTCTTTGATTGCGACCTCTGCTCCACCGACGAATTCTGGATAGTACGCGAGCGAGAATATGAGAACTCGTTTCATTTCCTGTGGACCTTCGCAATATAGTCGGACAACCGCTTTTTCGCTGACCAGCCGAGCGAGCGCGTCTTCGACGTATCAATATCCGACGTCATACGATTGCCCTGCGAAGCAGGCTTCATGACAATCTCTCCTCCAAACATCTGTGCGACTTCTAATATCGAATAGGCGTGTTCATCGCCGATGCCAAAATCATCACCGGTTCCATCCGCACCGACCAGAATAAGTCCGTCAACAATATCATCAATGTGAGTGAAATTGCGCTTCTGCGTTCCCGGCGCGGTCACCGTGAGCGGTTCATTCGCGAGCTGTTTCTGTCTAAATATTTCGATGACCGTGCCATATGAGCCCGAGCGCTCCCCTGGACCGTAGACATTATAGAAATACGTGATTGCGTACGGAAGGCCATACCAGATGCTGTAATTCCTGACGAGTTCAGTGTTCGTCGCCTTCGTCCATGCATAGGGGCTCTGATTGCGCCCAAGGCCGCCGTCACCGAATTTCGTCGAGGAGCCAGCATACATGAGCTTGCTGCCTTTTTTCCGCCAGAATTCAAGCACACCGAATGTGCCGTCTTTGTTCAAATCCCAAACGAGCGCCGGTTCTTCGAGACTTTTCTCGACACGCGAATATTCGCCGAGGTGGTAGATGAGATCGGGCGTCTCACTGACATGCTTCTCGATATCCTTGGTGTGACCCTCGCGGTAGTCCACGCCGGGGACGTGGTTCTCGCGGCTGCCGGTGAAGTAGTTATCGAGCGAGATGACCTTATGCCCCTCCTTCGAGAGACGCGCGCAGAGATGCGAGCCGATGAAGCCCGCGCCGCCCGTGACAAGAATAAGTTTCTTTTCTGTCATAGTAGGAGATTAGTACGAAAAGCGTCAGAACGCGAGCCGCTACCGTGGGAATGTTTGGGAATGTTAAACATTCCCACTTTTGGGGATGTTTAACATTCCCACCTTAGAGGAGGATGAAGGCGCCGCCGGCGAGCGTCATGATGCCAAGGAGGCCGAGCGTCCATGGGGAACGTAAGAGGCCGTGCGCGGCCGGCGCTGCGCCGGCCGCGGCAATCGCGGCGACTGGCGCATCCGGCAATGCCGCCCCCGCCACAGTCCCTTCATTCGAGACCGTAGCGGGGGCGCTTACTGCTTCTTCATGTGATTGAACGATTGTCGCTGGGCTGGTAATTGGTTCGACCGCTTGTACTGATTCATAACTCGCATCGGGAGACGGAGGTTGCACCTCGGATGCGGCGACTGGCGGTGTGTATCGTGCTGCGATGATGCCGTCCGGGTAGGCGAGCGTTGCGTCGAGCGATACCGGGAGATTCGTAATCGCCTGTGGGAAAAGCACGCTCGCATTCGGCAACAGTATCGTCCCTTCGGGGATACGGAATGAACCGGCGTCGGCGGTGAGTCGCCACGCGGAAAGATCGAGGCGGTCATCCGTGTCATTCGCAAGCGTGATGCCGTCGCCGGTGACCGCCGCAACGCGCGCGACAGCAGGCTTCACCGTCACGGTGATGTCATCATGCGCGACAACGCCACCATCGGTCGCGGTGACGACCACAAGATACGTGCCGGCGTAACGGTAGGTCTTCTCTACCGCGCTCCCCTCTCCCGAGGAACCGTCGCCGAAACTCCACAAGATACGCGCTGCCGGATCGACCGTGCCGCTTTTCGTCGTCGCGCGCGCCGAGAGCCGGAGCGGAACTTCGAGCAGCGCCGTCCCGCTACCGCTCACGGCGACCGACAGAGCCGACGGCGGCGGTGTATATGTCGTGGTGTCTCCGGAAGAGGCGGCGGTATCCGGTACGGAAGCGACCAACGCGGTCGTGGACGCTTCCGGTGTGGCGAGGCTGCTTGCATCGCCGACGGTGATGAGTGGTTGTATGTGCGCGAAGATGCCTGACTTGATACCGGTTACGTTTTGGATGTCTTCGATGCGAGCGAATGGGCCGTTTGCCATGCGATAGTCGATGACAGCCTGTGCTGTCGTCGGAGTGATATAGGGAAGGCCGTCGAGGGTCGCTTCATCGGCAGTATTGATATTCACAAGCGCCGCAGCAGCGAGTGCAGGGAGAGCGCACCATAGCAGGACTAGAATAACGAGTGTCTTACGCATGCGAGCGTACGTATTAGGTTGTAATCAGGTGTCGCCTTTCAGTATGCTCCGAAGCGTGTCTTCAGGAACCTCGAAAGGCTTCTTCGGTGCGGGCGGTGGTGCCGGCACAGGAAGCTCTGCCCGCGGCGGCTCCGCCGCCGCGGGCACCGAAGTGACGGTCGAGACTGGCGCTGCCGGACGCACTTGTTCTTTCTGGCCGTTCTTCTCAAGCACCCCGGCGAGTGCGCCCTTGAGCGACTGTTGGTTCAGCGTCTGTTTCTGTTCCCGCTCCCCGCTCGTCTTCGCCGTCATCGTGCGCAGGATCGCTTTCAGGTCATCGGGGCTCTTGGTGACTGGCGCGGAGCGCTCGACCGGCGAGCGTGGCACGGACTCACGACGCGGCTCAGGCAGAGGCGCACGCGGAACCTGCTGGCGCGGGGTGAATGTCGGTGCCGGTTCGCGCAGCGTGTCACTATGAGGAGCTCCTGATATGCCCGGCGTCGCGCGAGCGGGCGCACCGCGATACTCCGACACTCGCGCCATGTCCTCCGGAGCTCTCGGAGCAGGATGGGACACTGGCTTCTTGCGCATGCGGGCATCGGGCGGCGCCTCCGACGCAGCGCTCGCAGCGAGCTCCTCCATAATGGCACTCTCGATGCCAGCGCGCGGCGCAGTGAATTGCGCGCGCGATGCCTCGATGATGCGGTCGCGATACGACACTTTCGGCGCTTCTATCGGCGGTATCGTCACTGCTGAAAAAGGCGCGCTCCCGACACCATCGATCATGAGCGTCATATACACCTGCCGTTTATCGAGACTGACAATATCTTCTTTCATGAACTTCGGAGCGAAGACGGTCTCGAGCACTTCAGCGTCGAAGGGCCCCACGCGGAACACGACGGTGGTACCGACGTTGCCGAACACCGCATCGCGCACCTCCTCTTCCATCTGCTCGATGTACTGATGGGCGATGACCAGATTGAGCTTGTATTTACGCGCCTCAGAGAGGATCTCGGCAAACGTCTCATTCGCGAAGTTCTGGAATTCGTCGACATAGAAATAGAAATGCGGGAGCTTCGCGAGCTGGGGGGCCGAAAGGTCCGCGCGGCTCATCGCGCCCAGGAAAATGCGCGTCGTGAGCATCGAGCCCAAGAGGCGCATGTTCGTCTCGCCGACGAGCCCTTTCGAGAGGTTGATGATGAGGATCTTGCGCTCGTCCATCATGGTGCGGATGTCGAAGGACGACTTCGGCTGGCCGATGATGTTTCGGATGAGCGGGTTGCCGGTGAATTGGCCGATCTTGTTCTGGATAGCCGGTGTCGCCTCCTGCGTATAGCGGTCGCCGTAGTTGGCGAACTCTTTCGTCCAGAAATCCTTCACGACCGGATCCTTCACATTGTCGACGACCTTCTGCCGGTACGCCTTGTCGGTGTACATGCGATTCACGCCGAGCAAGGTCGCGTCCGGGTACTCGAGGAGGGCGAGGAGCGTGTTGGTGAGGATGTATTCCATGCGCGCGCTCCAGGCGTCCTCCCAGATTTTCTTGAACGTCGCCATGAGGCCGCTGACCACGAGATGGCGCTTGTCGTACCCGACGTCCTCCATCACGTTAAAGGCGATGGGATGCTCCATATCAAACGGCGCGAAATAGACGACGTCCTTAATGCGATCCTCAGGAACGTATTCGAGGAGCCGTTCGACCGTGCCGCCATGCGGGTCGATGAAAGCGAGCCCTTCGCCGTTCCGGATATCCTGGATCGCCATATTCTCAAGCAGCGTCGATTTGCCCATGCCGGTCTTGCCGATGACGTACATGTGCCGATCGCGATCTTTCGCCTTGATGCCAAACGGCACGCGTTTCCCGCGCGAATCAGTCGCGGCGAAATACGTAACGCGCTCCGGATTATCGATCATTACGGTGAAGTATAGCAAAGACTCGCTCGCTTTCGGTGAGCGAGTCTTGAAGAGGTGCGATTACTCGACGTTCGTCTCGACACTCTGCACGTCGCGTGCGCGAAGCGAGAGTCCGATACCGAGCACGCACGCGCCGAAGATGAGCGTCAGAAGCGACCGGAATGAAACGGGGAGCCCCGAAAAAGGCACAAGAAGGATAAGGACACCGAGAAGGATAAGCGCGCTGGTGCGGGACATGCGTGAAGTATATCAGGGCACCACAATCACGACAAACTCGCCACGGACGGCGTCGGGATGCATAGCGAAATGTGCTTGTGCTTCGGCGACGGTCCCCGAGATGAGCTCTTCGTGGATCTTCGTGAGTTCGCGCGCAATGACAATGTGCGACACCTGGTGTTGCACAAGTTCTTCGAGCAGCTTCTCTATGCGATGCGGCGACTCGTAGAGGACCGTCGGGAGCTCGCTCTCCGCTATTTTCTTGAGCGCGGTCTGGCGTCCTTTCTTGTGCGGAAGAAAGCCGAGAAAGGTGAAGGCTGCGATGTCGATACCTGAAATGGACAGCGCGGCGGTAAGAGCTGATGCGCCCGGTATCGCCTCTATAGTCGCTGTTGGCAATTGCGCACGCACCTGTGCGACAAGTCGCGTGCCGGGGTCACTGATGCCCGGCGTGCCGGCATCCGAGACATAGACGACACGTTCCCCTGCTTCGAGTCGAGTGAGTATGTCCTCTGCCTTCTGCATCTCGGTCACGGCGTCGAGCCGCTGCAGCGGCTTTTTTATTTCGTATCGCGCGAGCAGCTTCGCTATGACCCGCGTGTCCTCTGCGTAGATGACGTCGCATTCTTTGAGCGTACGCAAAGCACGGAGCGTGATGTCCTCCATGTTCCCTATCGGCGTCGCGACAATTGAGAGCGTTCCCATGCTGGTATGTTACCGCATGGCAGCTGAAACAGCATATTGCTTTATAACACAACTATGCCATAATCAGTGGCGGACGTATTCTGCCATCAACGAATAAAAGAAAGAGAGGAGTCATCATGAGCACTACCTTGAGGCTACCAGCCGGAAGGATAACTTCGCTTGTCTCAATCTTCGGACCGGATGACGCTGCCGCCTATGGGCTCGACAGCTGGTCATTAAAAAGGCTCCAGCAGCATGGGGATATCTCAAACAATCGATTGCTCGTCAAAGCGCTCTCGCAGGAATTCTGCAACATGGGCGTTACCGAAGCGTTTGCTCCAAACGTCACCCGAGCGAGCGCGAAGATCATCGAGACGAGGGAGCTGCTCGACCAAATTTGGTTGGACTGCGCACGAACTATCCGCCGGAATCAGTATGTGCATGCCGACGGTATATTTCTCGCATCAGATCAGGCATTTGTGGCGAGCGCTGCCGGGTGCGGTGTCATCATCGCCGCCGCCGGAAACTACTTATGTGTCGCTCATGCAGGACGTGACTCTCTCATCAATCGCGGCGCGGTCGTCGGGAAACCCACCCGCGAGCACGTCAGCGTCGTCGAGGCGGTCATCGAGCAATTCCGATGGCGAGAGATCGAACCAGGCGAGATAGCGATGGCCCTATTGTTCTCGATCCCCGCACGGACATTCGAGCATGATGCGAGCCATCCTGTGCACGGCGCATACAATCGCGCACTCGCTGATTTCGTCAAGACTCGCTGGCCGGACAGCATCATCCGCGAGGGTGGCAAGACATTTCTCGATCTCGAGCGCGTGTTCCTGGCCCAGACGATTGCTGCTGGCGTGCGGAAAACATGGACACAAAATTCACTCGCGGAGCACCCCGACCTCGCGCATACGCGCGACGGTAAGGACGCCAATCGACGGAACTTGATTGTCGTAAAGCGCGAGTCATGAATGACCACAGGAACATAAGAAGAACGGTCGGGAGCAAGTCCCGACCAGTGATGTCTCTCCGGCATCACCCTCAAACGGCCCCGCCAAGGGGCCGTTCTTTCATTGCCCACGTGCGACAAGAGCATCAGCGACCTTGTAGATGTCGCCGGCGCCCATCGTCATGATGGCGTCGCCTGGACCGGCTTCTGAGAGCGCGTGCTCGATAGCATCGAATGACGGGAGTGCGGATGCCTCGACACCCGTTGCGCGGATTCGCTCCGCCAAAAGCTCGCTCGAGATAGAGCCATCATCGACCTCTCGCGCAGCATAAATGGGTGCGATGATGACCGTGTCGGCATCAGCAAAGGCGGTCGCGAATTCGTCGAGCAGGTCGCGGGTGCGGCTGTAGAGATGCGGATGAAAGGCGACGTCTATCTTCCCTGCCGTTTTCTCTCGCAACGCTTTGAGCGTCTCGCGGATGGCCGTGGGGTGGTGCGCGTAGTCGTCGTAGACGTCCGCGCCCTGCGCGGACGTGCCTTTGTATTCAAATCGACGCCACGTGCCCTCAAAGCTAGAAACACTATCATATATGACAGTATCTTCGATCTGCGGAAATGCCCTGCGCGCGGCCGCTGCGGCCGCGCGCGCATTCTGTTGATTGAACTCGCCCGGCAAGCGGAGCTCGTATGCCGGCTCTTTCGTATAATCGACGACGCACGCCGAGGCGTCCGCGAGAAGCGGCGCGATATTCGGATTGCTCGGATCCGTCACGATCGCACCATCCGCGGGCACACGCGCTATCGCCTTACGGAAGGTCCCCTGAAGCGCCGCGAGCGACGGGAAATAATCGGTATGATCCCACTCAAGATTCGTGATGACGAGCACCGATGGCGTAAGCTCGAGCAGATGGTCGCGGTACTCGCACGCTTCGACGACGAAGAGATCGGAATCTCCCGGTACGTAATTGCTACCGAAATCTTTTACGAGACTCCCGACGACAACCGTCGGTGACGCCTCCGCGTCCGTGAGGATCTTCCCGAGCATGCCGGTTGTCGTCGTCTTGCCGTGCGTTCCCGCGACCGCGATGGTCCGCTTCCCTTTTGAAATCTCGCCAAGCATCTCGAAGTATGAAAATTGAGGTGTGCCGAGTTCTTTCGAACGAACACGCTCCGGATTATCTTCCGGTACCGCATCGCTATATACGGCGACATTCACATCGTCCGGCACGTTCTCGGCTTTCTGTCCGATAAGGACCTCAATCCCTTTCGACTCAAGCAGCTCCGTAACCGGACTCGCCTCCCGGTCAGAGCCGCTCACCAGGGCGCCGTCATGCTTGAGCATCTGCGCGAGCGCGCTCATGCCGATGCCGCCGATGCCGATGAAATGAAACTTTTTCCCTTTGAGCTCCATGGGATTAATCTAGCACTTCAAACGAATATCCGCCTTCGGGCAAGAGGGTCGTGACACGGTCGCGGAAATACTGCGAATCCTTACTCACGATGAAGCGGATCATCCCGTCAGCAACCTCGCGCGGCCACAGATGACGCTTCACGCGCTCTCCGACCGCACGCGCCGGGTCATAGAGCGGCACTGGACCAAGCACACGTTCGAAGAGACGTGCGACGAGCGGGTAATGTGTGCACGCAAGGACGATCACATCGAAATCACCCACCCGCACGCCGACGAACGCATCACGGATGATGCGTTCAATCTCCTCTTCGGAGCTCCCGAACTCGATGGCCGAGGCGAGATCGGGGATGGCGAGCGTGCCGACCTCTTTCCCGATCATGCGGAAGGCATTCTGATATATCTCCGAACCGATGGTAGCGGGTGTTGCAGCGAGCAGGAGCCGCGCGGGAGATTCTTTGAACGAGCTCACGGTCGGACCGACCATCTCGATGAGGCTGTCCGGCGTGAGCGAGAGCGCATCGAAAAGCGACACGGCGAGCGATGCCGAGACGCTGTTGCAGGCGGAGACGATGCTCGTCGCACCTCGCGCCTGGAGGAGCCTGATGGCGCTCGCCGTAAGCATCCCAAGCTCAGCAGTCGACTTCGAACCGTACGGCGCATTCTTGATATCGCCGAAATAGAGGATATCCGCCGACGGCATCTGTTCGCGTACCTCTCTCAATACCGTCAGCCCTCCCGACCCCGAATCAAAAATGCCGATCATTATGAAAGAGCCTTCACGAGCGCATTGAATTGATCGCCGCGATCATACTCATTCTTGAACATGCCGAAGGAAGCGAAGGCCGGCGAGAAGAGGATAATGTCGCCCGGAGCTGCCGAGGCGAACGCTTCCTGCACCGCCTTCGCGAGGTCGTCGAACACGGAAGCTCCCGGCAGGAACTCGAGCACGCGAGAGGTGCCCGTCCCCGCGAGCAGGATGACCCGCTTCGCATGATTCGGTATCTCGTAGAGGAGAGCATTCATGTCGAGATCTTTGTCGGCACCGCCCATGATGAGCACGATATTCTTCGTACCCGTATCGAGCGCTTTGAGCGCCGCGAGGGTCGCTTCGGGCGTCGTCGCCGTCGTATCGTTATAGACTTTCACGCCATTCACTTCGGCAATCAATTCGAGCCGGCCTGGCACGCCCGAAAATGACTCGAGTGCGATACGGCTCGTCTCGTCGGGGATGCTAAGCGCGCGAGCGACAGCGAGCGTGAGCGCGGCGTTATAGCGGTTGTGCATCCCCGGTATCTTGAGCGACCAGGTATCGGGCAATTTCAATTCGTCGACAATCTGCACCGTCGACTCGATACGGTCGCCATACGTCTCGATGATGATCGGCGCGCATTGCTTACCGAGCACGAGCGTGTCCTCCGGCGTCTGATATAGGAAAATATTCGCCTTGTCCGCGAGATACGCTTCGGGATGCTCTTTGTAATAGTTCTGATGATCCGGATAGAACGTGGTAAAGACGGCGATATCTGGGCTCATGCGCGCCTCGCCGAAGCCCTGCAGCTGCCAGGAATCGAGCTCGAGCGCCGCAATGCTCTCGGGAATCACGTCCTTGAGGAGGGCGAGGGTCGAGACACCGCGCACGTTTCCACCGAGAAGCACCTGTTTCCCTGCTTCTTTGAGGATGGTGTGCACCATATGCGTCACCGTCGACTTGCCCCGCGTGCCGGTGATGCCGATGACCAGGACGCCCGAGAGCTCCGCGAAGAGGTCGGCGCTCATGCGGACCGAGATGCCGTGTTTCTTCGCTTCGGCGATAAACGGCGAGTCAAGCGGCACGCCGGCCGCTTTCAAAATAATATCTCGATTGTTGAAATCCTCGAGTCGGTGTTCGCCGAGGACGAAGGTGATATTCGGGAGTGACTCGAGCTGCGCGACCGACGCTGCGAGTTCCTCACGTGACTTCAGGTCGGTCACAATGAGCTCCGCCCCGCACTCGGCGAGGTAGCGCGCGTCGCCGACGCCCCGGCCGAGGAGGCCGAGCCCCATGATGGTAATCTTCTTCCCGCGGAAATAAGCGGCGGCGTCCATGCTCCCCATGGTAACGTATCGTCCGGAGCCGCGCACGTAGATCTAGTTCGGACAATTAACGGTCGTCGGGATGTCCTGGTGTGTAAGCGGGAGCGAGGTGGTCGCTACCGCGACGAGCTCATAGGGGGAATCGACGACTGCCTTCTGCGCGCATGCGGTCGCCGGCTTCGTGATAATGATAGAAACGAGCCGTTCATTCGCATCTTCAATCTTCGCGACCGCAATCGAGGCATCCGGCTGCTTGCCAGCGAAGACTGCAAGGACCGCGTGTGTCGTGAAATCGACTACAGGCGGGGTGCCGTGCGCATCGATCATCTTCCACAGTTCGCTCAGCTGGTTCGGAGAGGTGATGAGATAATTCGTGCGATCTGAGACGGCCGATGTCGTGCCTTGCACAAGCTTCGTGAATGGCACTGCCGTCGCGGTCGCATTACGGTAATCAGTTACCGTCGGGGAGCCGTTTGAGACAGTCCCTCGCCCCGACACGAAGACAAGCGCGCCGACGATAACCGCTATGACCGCCACCCCGGAAAAGAGTATCTTGTCTCTCATATCTCCAGTATACGCGCATGCGACCATCCCCGGTAAGGGGCATGGGTATAACAACCAAGGTGGGTCGGCCCGAGTGGAAACATAACGTGATTTCTGGTACTATCAGAAAGTTCAGATTCGCGCGCGTAGCTCAGTTGGTAGAGCACCCGACTGATACTCGGGCGGTCGTAAGTTCGACTCTTACCGCGCGCACAGAACAAAACGAAACGCCCCTTCTGGGGCGTTTCGTTTTGAGTATTGAAAAGATGTCTACACTCTTTTGTTCCGCCTATTCTGCTCCCATGTGAAGGCTCACGTGTGGCCTTCAATGACCACCGGGTTACGTTATCCGGCTTCCGAGCAGCGTTTAGAGACGACTGCTATCTCTCATATCTCTTGCGAGATATATCGACATGGTATGCCTTTCGAGCGATACCGATTCCAAATTGGATATGTTCCACGAACAGCTTCCGCTACCCGTGCCTTGTTACGACTTAGTCCTTGTCACTGAATTTACCGTAGTCCTGCGCAAGGCAGACCT
>JAJXUR010000056.1 GCA_021782715.1 bacterium | reverse complement strand
CGGTCTCGTTCGGCATGGCGCTCTCCGCCCTCGGCTTGTTCATGCTCATGCACCTCGACCCGACGATGACCTCGTATGACTTCGTCCTGCCGCTTGTGCTCTTCGGCGCGGGCCTCGGGCTCGGCATGGCCCCGCTCACGAATGCTGCGACGACCGCAGTTCCGCTCCACGAAGTGGGCATGTCGTCCGGCCTCTTGAACCTCACCCGCAACATCGGCGGCGCCTTCGGCATCGCCATCTTCAGCACCATCCTCGCGAATGCCACGAATGCGAATGTGCTCATAGTCGCGCAGAGCTCGCACATCCGGAGTTCCGCGCCGACCATCCTCGCCGAGGGCGCGCAGCTCATCATCATGAAAGCCGAGCTCCTCTCCTATGGCACCGTCTTCGGCTTCGCGGCCGCATCAATGCTCATCGGCGCACTCATCGCGCTCTTCTTCCTGAAGGTGTCCATCACCGGCGCGGAAGATATCCCTCCAGAGCTCCTCGCAGAGGCCGCCGCAGGCGGATAAGAGCTATGGCACGCACCATCAAAAAAGTTCCGCACGCCTCCCGCGACATTGCGCGGGCGATCTCGCTCTTCTTCGCGGTGCGCGGCATCATGCGCACCCGGCTCGCGCAGGGCAAGAGGCTCGATCCCTCCACGTGGCTGCGCATCGAGACGATGAAGTTCATCCTGGACCATGACGCGCCGAAGATGAAGGACGTCGCCGACTATCTCTCGATCACCGCGCCCTCGGCGACCTCGCTCGTCGGCGGGCTCGTGAAGAGCGGCTTCGTAGCCTACGCCGCCGACACGAGCGACCGCCGCACCTCACGGCTCGCGCTCACCTCGGCAGGGAAGGCGGAGCTCAAGAGCGCTATCGCGCGCGGCACCAAGCACCTGCGCGGTCTCTTCGCCGCCCTCTCCGATAAGGAGCTTGCCGCCTTCTCTGCTGCCCTCGAGCGCATCAAGGGTTCTTCTGCTGAATAAGTAACAGTACTTCGACGGCGTGATTACCGAGTAGCGCACTTGGAGGTCGGACCTCCAAGTGCCGGGGGTTCTTCTCCACCGCGGGTTTTTAGACTGCGCCGTGCGTGATATACCCGCTTTATTATGGACTTCATCAAGCGGGTCTTCGGCGAGAATACTCAGGAAACACAAGGGAATGTCTCCTCAGTTAATCATGGCGACATGGCCGCTGTCATGCGCCGCGTTGACGAGCAGATCGGGCGCGCAGTCGTGCGTCTCTCGGACCGTTGATGGTCTACCCCCTCGGGGACGAACATCTCGATCCGATTTTCGCCTTCGTCGGCCAGCGATATGGCCGTCAGGAGGAGGTCCCGGTATATCGCGATAACGCAGAAGGCGTAGCTAAGCTTCTGGGCGTACTGGAGCGCGCTCGTATGGACGCGTACTATCCGAATGTGCTCGATAAGGCAGTGCAGTGCATCTGCTCATCGAGATAAACGAAGGGCACTTTTTCTCGAACGGTAATAAACGGTTGGCCCTCGTAGTCACTACGGTGTTTCTCATCATCAACAGTAAGCATCTGGAAGAGCGCCCGAAAGAATCGTACAAGATACTTCTCGCGACCTTGTTCCCTGAGCACGAAGAGTGCACCGATTCCCCCGAGTTTACCGCAACCGATTTCGCGACATACAATCTCTCGATTATCATCGCCGACAGCGGGACGTACCATCTGGACTACGACGTTCTCAAGAAACGCGTACGGGAATTTTTACGACAGGCTATTGAAAGCCGATAGGTTGCCGGCTTTGGGCATGAGGGTGAGTGTCTCGATTCGGGGACGAGATGTATTTTTCTGTTGAATAAACAAGTAATACAGAAGGCCTGCACGAGACAGGCCTTCTGTTCCGTACAGACCCGGCTTTAGGGGGTGATTTCTTTCAAGACTTCTGAGGTGCCATTTCCTTTTGAGAAGTCGCCCCAACGGACCCAGTCGGGCGTGAGTTTGAGGAAGACCATGTCGGCAGGGCTGAAGCGCGTAATCGGTGCGAAATAATCGACGTTCGAGAGGAGCACGGCGGTGAGATCGACGAGTGCCGAATCGATGAGCGCGGTCTTCGTGAGATTGGTGAGGGTGCCTTCGATCTGCACGGTCTGCGGAATCTTCTCCCCCGACACCACGAAAGCGGCTTTCGGATGAGCTTGAATGTCTTCCCATTTGCGTGTGTCTGCATGGGTCACGAAATAGATTGAGAAGGAATCGTCGCAGGCGAAATAGATGGTCCGCGCACGCGGCTCGCCGGCCGGCGAAACCGTCGCGAGCGTCCCGGTCGCGTGCGTCTTGAGGAAGGTGAGCGCGGTGTGTCTTGACTGCGTCTTTTCGTCGATGGTTTCCATACTTCCAGTATACACTCCTCAGGCGGCATGCACGCAAAAGCCGCGACGGATGTCGCGGCTTTTACGTGTGTGTCGGGCGAGTTATTTCGTCGCGCCCCACTTCCAATTGTTGATTTCCGGCATGTCGTCGCCGTGCTCGTCGATGTAGTTCTTATGCTCGATGAGCTTGTCGTGCATCATCTGTTTCAGGTAGGCGCCCTTCGCACCGAGCTGTGGCAGGCGGTCGATGACGTCCTCCACCAGGTGGAAGCGGTCTATCTTGTTCTGCACGCGCATGTCGAAGCGCGTGGTGATCGTCCCTTCTTCGACGTAGCCGCGGACGTGGATGGCACGGTTGGTGCGCGCGTAGGTGAGGCGATGGACGAGCCACGGGTAGCCGTGGAAGTTGAAGACGATCGGCTTGTCTTTGGTGAAGAGGGAATCGTAGTCCTCGTGGGTAAGCCCGTGCGGGTGCTCGGAGTGCGGCTGCAGCTTCATGAGATCGACGACGTTCACCACGCGGATCTTCAGCTCGGGCAAGTGCTCGCGGAGTATCGAGACGGCCGCGAGGCTCTCGAGGGTCGGCGTGTCGCCGCAGGAAGCCATGACGACGTCCGGTTCGCTGCCCTGATCGTTGCTGGCCCACTGCCAGATGCTGATGCCCTCGGTGCAGTGCACGACGGCTTCGTCCATGGTGAGCCATTGCGGCAAGGGGTGCTTGCCCGCGACGATGACGTTCACGTAGTTCTTGCTGCGCAGGCAGTGATCCGCGACGGAGAGGAGGCAGTTGGCATCCGGCGGGAGGTACGTGCGCACGATGTCGGATTTCTTGTTGATGACATGGTCGAGGAAGCCGGGGTCCTGATGGGTGAAGCCGTTGTGGTCCTGCTGCCAGACGTGGGAGGAGAGCAGGAAGTTGAGCGAGGAGATGGGGCGGCGCCACGGGAGCTCGCGCGTCACCTTCAGCCACTTGGCGTGCTGGCTGAACATCGAGTCGATGATGCGGATGAACGCTTCGTAACTGTTG
>JAJXUR010000055.1 GCA_021782715.1 bacterium | reverse complement strand
TCTGAGCGCCGTGTCCGAGTCGCGCGTGAGTACCGGTATCGTCTCGGGGTCATCATCGCGTCGCTCATCACGTTGCTCTCGTTTGCCGCTGCGGTGCTCCTGCTCCCGACGTATGTCTTCCTGACCGGGAGCGTCGCTGCAAAATCTGTCCGTCTCGCGAGCATACGCACCTCGCTTTCCTCGTCCGATCAAGCGTCGCTTTCGGCACGGCTTTCGGTGCTCTCTTCCGACACAGCCGCGCTGACGGCGCTTTCGTCCGCCTCATCGGCGAGCGGAGTTATCCGTGCGATACTCGCGGTATCGCGACCGGGCATCACTCTGTCGGGATTCACTTATGCGCCTGCGTCAGACGATAAGGCTGGCACCATAGCGCTCTCCGGCATGGCGGCGACCCGTGACGCTCTTCGCAGTTATCAGCTCGCATTGCAGGAGGCGCCTCTTGTTCGCTCGGCCGACCTCCCGGTCTCCGCGTACGCGAAAGATACGAACATCCTCTTCACGGTCACCACAACACTTGCGCCATGAAATCCCCTCGAACCCACTTCCTCATAGCTTGTGTCGTCGCGGTCGCCGCACTTACCGGGTACGTCGTCTGGTATGCGACTGTTTCGGCGAAAAGCGCTGAGGTTGCCGATATACAAAGCCAGATTGACGCGGCGACGGAGAACGCGAGCCGCCTCGCCGCCGCACGCGCCGCACTCGTTGAAGTCGCCGGCGACGAGGCGAAAGTCCGAGCCTATTTCGTTTCGGAAGCGGACATCGTCGCTTTCATTAATGACCTCGAATCACTCGGTCTTTCTCAGAAAGCCGCCGTCAGCGTGCTCTCGGTCTCGGCAGGGGGCTCGTCTTCGCGTCCAACGCTCCAGCTTGCTCTATCGGTGAAGGGGACGTTCGATGCGGTGATGCGCACGGTCGGTGCCATCGAATACGCTCCGTATGATCTCTCGATTTCGGCTCTTTCGGTCGGACAAGACGCGAAGACGAGCTGGCATGCCGACCTGGGTCTCATCGTCGGATCGACGCCTCCGGTAGCCGCAACCAGTACGCCATGACTGCCCACCACTCACTCGGTTCTCTCATGAAGCGTGTATGGTCGACGCCACACATGGATCCGGTGCGCGACTGGTTCATCATAATCATCATTGCGACGCTGGCGTTGGCGAGCATCATCGTCTGGAATGCGTGGGCATTCGATACGGTCGCCGGCGGCGGAGTCATCGGATCATCATCAACGACGGTCCCGCCGATTTTCAGTCAAACATCGCTGGATGCCGTCCGTGCTGTTTTCGCAAACCGTGCTGCCGAAGAAGCGAAGTATGTCTCAGGCGTCTACAACTATGCCGACCCGTCGCTCTAACGGAACAAATGCGCTAGGCTAGAGAGGTGCGGACGCCCCGATAGTTCAATGGATAGAACCGCGGACTTCTAAGCCGCTGATGTTGGTCCGATTCCAGCTCGGGGCACGGGCATGTGGCGGAATTGGTATACGCGTACGTCTCAGAAGCGTATGTCGCAAGACTTGGGAGTTCGAGTCTCCCCATGCCCACCAAGCGGTGTATGATACACACCGTACGCACCCTTAGCTCAGTTGGTAGAGCAATTCATTTACACTGAAAAGGTCGGGGGTTCGAGTCCCTCAGGGTGCACCTGAAATGAAACCGGAAGGATGGTATATAGGTTGATATGACTATGAACACCGCGTCGGGTATCTCGTGCGTGGGCATCATCATGGACGGTAATCGCCGGTGGGCGCGCGCTCAGGGCAAACCGGTTTTCGAAGGGCATGCGGAGGGGTACAAACGACTGCAGGAATCCTTGCGCTGGGCGCGCGAGGCGGGTATCCCGCACCTGGTCGCGTACGCGTTCTCGACGGAGAATTGGCAGCGCTCAGAAGATGAGGTCGGTTACCTCATGAGGCTCTTCCGCTCAATCCTCGAAAACGAGACGAAGAAGATGATCGAAGAGCGTATCCGCGTCCTTTTCGTGGGTGATCGGACGCGCTTCAGCGAAGACATGCAGGCGATGATGGCGAAGATGGAGTCGGCGACCTCCGAGGCATACGACATTACGCTCCATCTCCTCATGTCCTACGGCGGCCGTGCCGAGATTGTCGCCGCCACGAATGCGCTCTTGGAGAAAGGAGTGACCGTTGCGAGTGAAGAAGCCTTCACTCGCAACCTCTGGTCGTACCCGATGCCGGATCCGGACATCATCATCCGCACGGGAGGGGAGCGGCGTCTCTCGGGATTCCTTCCGTGGCAGTCGGTCTACAGCGAGCTCTTCTTCATCGATGCGTTCTGGCCGGACTTTTCTCGCGGGATGTTCGATGTCATCCTTACGGAATTTTCCGCACGGGAACGCCGCCACGGGAAATAAGAGCGGGAAGTGGTACTGTTGAGTAATGGAACTTCCCATTCTCTACGAAGATCAGGACGTCGTTGCCGTCGCGAAGCCCGCGGGGCTCATCACCCACTCTGACGGGCGCACCGAGGAAGCGACTGCGGAGGACTGGTTCAATGAACGCTATCCGGAGGCGGTGGCACTCCCGCCGGAGACGCCGACAGGATACGTGCATCGGCTCGACCGTGACACCTCCGGCGTGCTCGTGTTCGCAAAGAACCCAACCGCGTACGAATTCCTGCGTAAAGCATTTCATGACCGTGACGTACAGAAGACGTATCTCGCCTTCACTTATGGCGCGCCGAAAGAGAAGCGGGGCGTGATTGATTTCGATATCGGCCGGTCGCGTAAGGACTTCCGGCTCCGAAGCGCGCAGCCGAAAGCCAAAGGGCATCTGCGCGATGCGCTCACCCGGTACGAGGTGATAGGGGAGACAGGCGAGTATGCTCTCCTCAAGGTGAGCCCTGAGACCGGGCGCACGCACCAGATCCGCGTGCATCTGAAAGCGATTCATCACCCTATCATCAGCGACCCGCTCTACGCCCCCAACCATAAGCCGGCTCTCGGCATTACCCGCCTCGGTCTGCATGCGTATCAGATCGACCTGCCGCTTCCCTCGGGAGGCCGCACGACCGTCACGGCGCCCATCCCGGACGATCTTGCCCCTGCATTCGCGCTTTTCCCGGGGCCGGGCGAAGCGGGTGTCGCTTAGGGCGGGATTTTGCATTTAGTATAGGCCGTGCTAGAGTGCGCGGATATGCAGAAGGTCATCACCCCGGTCAACGCCGAAGGGCGCGCGAAGCTCGGTATTCGCGCGGGCGATACGGTGCGCGTCGTGCAGAACATCGTCGAGCTCAAGAAGGGTAAGGGCGCCGACAAGAAAGAGAAGACCACCAAGAACACCCGCAAGCAGGTCTTCGAGGGTCTTGTCATCTCTGTGAAGCACGGTACCGAGAGCGGCGCGATGTTTACCGTCCGCACGACCCTCTCCGGCATCGGCGTCGAGAAGA
>JAJXUR010000005.1 GCA_021782715.1 bacterium | reverse complement strand
GAGCGGCATCGAGGGGAAGATAAAAGCGATACAGTTTGCGCGCGAGAAGAAGATTCCGTATTTCGGCCTCTGCTACGGCATGCAGCTCATGGTCATCGAGTATGCGCGCAACGTCCTCGGTCTCACTGACGCGAATACGACCGAGATCAAGAAGAACACGAAGGATCCGATTGTCGACGTGATGCTCGAACAGAAGAAGCACCTCGCAAGTAATAAGTACGGCGGTACGATGCGTCTCGGCGTCTACCCGGCCTACCTCAAGAAGGGCACGCTCGCCCGGGCTGCCTACAAGAAGGAGCTCGTCGAGGAGCGACACCGCCACCGCTACGAGATTAATCCAGCGTATGTGAAGCGGCTCGAGGATGCCGGTCTCGTGTTCTCGGGCACCAGCCCGGATGGCGTCCTCATGGAGATCGCCGAGCTCCCGCGCACCGTGCATCCTTTCATGCTCGGCACGCAGTTCCATCCCGAGCTCCAGGCGCGCCCGCTCGACCCGCACCCGCTCTTCACTGATTTCCTCAAAGCCGCCTCTGTGCAGAAGAAAAAGTAATAGCATACGTAGTACTAAAGACATGGCGAATATCATCGAAGTGCAGGACCTCACGAAGACATTCGGTGATTTCGTGGCGGTGAAGGACGTCACCTTCTCGGTCGAAGAGGGCGGTATCTTCGCTTTCCTAGGGCCCAATGGTGCGGGGAAGTCGACGACCATCAAGATGCTCACGACGCTCCTCCACCCGACGACCGGCAGTATCCGCATCAATGGTCACGATCCGGTCGCCGACCCCGACTTGGTGCGCCGCTCCTTCGGCATCGTCTTCCAGGATCCCTCGCTCGATGAGGATCTCACGGCGCTCGAGAATCTCGAGCTCCATGGCGCGCTCTACGGTGTGCCGAGAGCGACGCTCGAGAGCCGTATCACTGAACTCCTCGCTCTCGTCGAGCTTAGCGACCGGCGTGATGATTTCGTTCGCGACTTCTCGGGCGGGATGAAACGCCGCTTGGAGATAGCCCGCGGGCTCCTGCACCACCCCAAGATCATCTTCCTCGACGAGCCGACGCTCGGCCTCGATCCACAGACGCGGAATCACCTCTGGAGCTATGTCGAGAAGTTGAATGCCGACGAGGGCATCACGGTCTTTTTCACGACGCATTATATGGAAGAGGCCGAGCGCATCGCGCGACGCATCGCCGTTATCGATCATGGCATCATCGTCGCGCAGGGTACGAGCGAGGAGCTGAAGCAGCAGACGGGCACGCCGACTCTTGAAGACGCCTTCCTCGCACTCACCGGCAGCGATATCCGCGATGAAGCGGGAAGCTCGACCGACCGGATGCGGTCGCATTATCAGATGCGGCATGGCGGCGCACGCCGCTCATAACCATACTATGAACGCTGTTTACATCATGTGGCTCCGAGAAGTGAAGCGGTTCGTCCGCTCTAAGAGCCGCATCGTCGGCTCCTTGGGTCAGCCGATACTCTTCCTCGTCGCCCTCGGCTATGGGCTCGGGCCGGTCTTCCAGAAAGCGGGGCAGGGCAACTATCTCGAGTTCATCGCGCCAGGCATCATCGGCATGTCCATCATCTTCAGCGCTATCTTCAACGGCATGCAGGTCATCTGGGACCGCCAGTTCGGCTTCCTCAAGGAGACGATGGTCGCGCCGGTCTCGCGGCTCTCCATCATGTTCGGGCGCACCATCGGCGGCGCGACCGTAGCGAGTGCGCAGGGCGTGCTTGTGCTCGTGATAGCTATTGCCGCAGGCTTCCGCCCGGTCTCATGGATCGGCGTCGCGCCGGCCCTCGGTGTCATGCTTCTCATCGCTCTCCTTTTCAGCGCACTCGGCATCATGGTCGCCTCGAGACTCAAGGACATGCAGGGTTTCCAACTCATCATGAACTTCCTCGTGATGCCGCTCTTCTTCCTCTCGGGCGCGCTCTTCCCTTTGAATAATGTCCCTACCGCCCTGCTCATGGTCGCGCGCTTCGATCCGCTCTCTTACGGTGTTGATGCCCTCCGCTATTTCCTCATCGGCACAGCGACGTTCCCGCTCGTGCTCGATGGAGGCGTGCTCATCGGCGTAACGGCAATCTTCCTCGCGCTCGGTTCGTATTTTTTCTCGAAAATCGAGATTTAGGAAACAGTACGGACGACCTCAATCAATGCGTCGACCTGTTTGAAGAAGCGTGCATCGCGCGTGTCGCGCGGCCGCGGGAGATCGACGGTGAGCGTCTTCTCGATATGCCCGGGATGGGTCCCCATGACGATGATTTCGTCGGAAAGCTCGATAGCATCGGGGATGAGATGGTTCACCATCAGGATAGTGATGCCGTACTGGCGCCAGATCTCCAGGAGATCCTGCTTGAGCGCTTCAGAGGTGATGGTGTCGAGATTGGAGAACGGCTCATCCATGATGAGCAGATCAGGGGAGATGGCGAGTGCGCGGGCGAGGCCGACGCGCTGACGCTGGCCGCCTGAGAGGGCAGCGGGATAATGGTTCTCGAGATGCGCGAGACCTACTTCTTTCAGTTTCTCGCGGGCGAGATGTTCGCGTTCCGCTTTCGGTACGCCCGCCATCTTGAGACCGAAGGCGACATTGTCGATGGCTGAGAGCCACGGGAAGAGTGCGTAGTTCTGGAACACCATCGCCGGCCGCTTGAAGTTCCGTACGATGGTGCCGCTTTCATGCGGCATGAAGCCGAGGATAATGCGCATGAGGGTCGATTTGCCGGCGCCGGAGGGACCGATAATCGAGACGAAAGCACCCGCAGGGACGGAGAAGGTGATGTCTTTCAGAACATAGACGCTTTTCTTGTCATCGACGAAGCGAGCACTCACTCGCGAGAGGACGAGCAATGCGCCGGAAGAAGTATTCGAATGATTGGTGTCATTCAGCATAGCGTTTGCTGCTCCCCGCGAGCAGAGGCGCCCAGACGAGACGGTTTACGATGAAGACGATGACGAGTATCGCGAGCATACCCGCGACGGCCGCTTGGCTGATACCGGTCACGTCAGCGCCCTTTATGAAGGCGCCGAAGCCCGAGACGCTTGAGATGATTTCAGAACCGATGACCGATTCCCAGCCAATGGCGATCCCGACGATTGAGCCGGTGAGCATAGCAGGATAGGAAAGCGGCGCGAGGTAGTAGAGGATACGGCGGATGCCCCGTGCGCCGAAGATGCTCGCCGCGTCGTTGAGGTCGGTATGGGCGCTCTTAATCGCGGTCAGGACGGAGAAGAGGATGGGCCAGACGATGGAGCTCACCGCGAAGAGGATGATCATGAGGTCGGTGAAGCCGAAGAAGTAGATGAAGAGAGGAATGAGAGCGAAGGACGGCAGGTTTTGCAGGATATCGAAGAACGGGAAGAGTAGGTCGGTGAACGGGCTCCAGCCGACGACGAGCGCAAGCGAGACGCCGAGCACGAGCGCGATGCCATAGGCGAGTGCGAGGCGATAGGTGGTGCGCAGTACGGCGTCGCTGAGCGCGAGCCACGAGACACCGCTGAAATAGCCTGAGGCCGCCAGCAAGAGAGTGGCGGCAAGGATACCGCCCATGATGATCCCTGTCCGGCGGAAACGTTGCGTGTGAGTGCGATGCCATTCGCGGCTCTGGGGTCGTGCGACACTTCGTATCATGCTTATAGTTTAGCGTGCTTTCACGCCGCGCTGCACCCCGGGCGGGCATAGCCCATTTGCGGGTGGCTATTCTTCGCTGCTCTCAAGCCATTGCACGGAGTCTTTCAGCCCGTTGGTGAAGCTTCCGTGCAATTGAGGGAAGAACTGCAAGAGTTCGGACGAACTCTTCGTTTCTGTGAGCTCTTTAATCTCTTCTTTGGAGTTTACCGGTATATAGGTATCGTACATGTAGGAATCGTGCTTAAAGTTGACATGCTCGTACCATTCATGGAAATACACTTGTCCGCACTCACGGCATCGGAAGAGGCCTCGTTCGATATGCGCACCTCTGCTGATTGCTTCGACGAATTCAAGATCGAGATCTGCGGGGGAGAGGTGCGCCTTCTTCCAAAGCAAGCATTGAGTCGGATTTTTCATAGAGTAGGTAAAGCAGGGAGTTATATGGCTATAGTATAACCCTATCTTCATCAAACGGGAATGCTAAAGCGAGACTCAGGCCGGTCGGCGACCCCACCGTATGTGGGCCCAGATGCGTTCGTGCATGTAGTAGAGGATGGTGCTGTAGGTGTCGACGAAGAGGACGATGCCAGCGGAGAGAGCTATGTTATGCGTGAAGAAGTATGCGACGGTGTAATCGACGGCGACGCTCAGCACGCGGTAACTGATCGATTTCGCTATTGAGCGCGGGTGCGTATCGAGAGGTTTTCCTGGAGTCATGGCCGAGTCATCTTAAAGGCCACATAGATGCCGAGTATACCGCCGGCCGTGCCGAAGAGCATCGATGAGAATGAGAAGATTGACGCTCCCCATAGGTTCGGGATCAAGCCACCGATCGTCGATCCGACCACCATGCCAATCCAGACAGCTTGCTTCATCAGGCAAGTATACAACAGTCGAGTACGGCCATGGGACGAAGGTCCATGGAAAAGAAAACGGCCACCTTAGGTGGCCGGGAGCAGCTGCTCCATGACGTCGGTATGTCTCAACATGACGAATGGTTTGATAGCGTACGACGTGCGTGGATCATAGAGGCGGATGAGGTAGGTGATGCGGTTGCTCGAGGTCTCCCGGTGTTCTTCGACGAGTGCTGCTACTAAAGACATCTGCGGCATAAGTCTCGCGGAGACAGACGCGGTCGTCCGTTCTCCCTTGAAGAGAATTTCCCCGCAGCGGTGCGTATATATGGTTCCCGGTCCGATGCGCACGTCGATGTTGCCGCGAAGACGTCGCCGCTCATGCTGTTGGGTCGTTTCTTTGAACAGGGTGCGCGCTTTTTGTTCGAGTTCGGGAGTGACCCGCTCTACTCCACGGGGAAGGAGATAATCTTTTTCCCACACCGTGATGAGAACGGCTCCGTCCCCTGAAACCACAGCGATTTTCGTATCTCCATCAGGCGGCGAGTAGAAGAGGTGGTACGTGCTGGTGGTGCCTGCCGAGGCCAGCCTCACGGCGAATTCGTTCGAGATAAGGGAAAGAACATCGTCAGGAAGCATATCGGTCCTATCATACACGCGTTTTTTGCCGTGCTTGGTGATTTCCATCTCAAGTCTCCTCTAACAAGTTGTCTGATACGAACCTATCCCATCGGGTCGGGAAAGTCGAGTCGGCCACTTGGGGCGTCCCGAGCATGATATGGTATCTCTCATGGACAGCGACCAGGATTCTCCCGAGTACGACGCGCGTACCAATGCGTTCAAGACGCTCATGGACAAGGTGTATATCCACCGGTTGCCGTCCTACGGCAATACGATATTCTTCTCGCTCGGCTTCCTTGCGCTTACGTGTCTCGTGATGCTCGCGCTCACCGGCATCACTATGGCTTTCATGGGCCAGGCGTGGTGGCTTATGGCCCCGCTCGGCGTCTATGTCCGCAGCGTCCACCTCTGGACGGTGCAGGCGTTCATATTCGTGCTCATTCTGCACATCCTCGTCGGATTCACGACGAGCGGATTCCGTAAGCCGCGCCGGATGGTGTGGGTCTTCGGCGCGATCATCTTCTGTCTTGCGCTCATCCAGACCGAGTTTGGCTATGGCTTGCGCGGCGATTTCTCC
This sequence comes from bacterium, assembly GCA_021782715.1. GTDB lineage: Bacteria > Patescibacteriota > Minisyncoccia > Phycocordibacterales > Phycocordibacteraceae > C7867-001. Next base: position 10,545 of record JAJXUR010000005.1, on the reverse strand, counting down.
TCGCAGTATCGCGCCGTTTCCGGCGCCGACTTCTGGAACGGTGCGCACTTGGGCTACTGGCTCAACCCGCTCAACTATACGCAGACGTTCGCCCTGCATGTCGCCATCATTCCGCTCGCAATCCTTTTCATTTTCCTCATGCATTACATCCTCGAGCGCGCCTACGGAATCTCGAAGCCGTACCGTTCGGACATCAAGGTACGCATGGTTAACGCGGATCATACGAAACTGTTCTTGCGCGGCGGCGCGCTCGTGGCGCTCATCCTCACGCTCGCATTCTTCTTCCACTCGCCGTACGTGCCGGCCGTGCGCATCGCGGATGTCGCCACGCAGGATTCGAATCTCATGATGACGACTCTCCTGCAGGAATTCGACCGCACGTCGGATACCGCGACCTATTTCGATTCCATTGATCCGTATACGTTCGATACGCGGCAAGTGTTCATCGCGGTGCCGTATGAGCAATACCGCGCGAGCGCGCCGACGGGGGCGGATGCGTGGGCGGCATTCAATAGCGAGCCTGCCGATGCGCAGCAGGCCGACCTAGCGCAGGCGGCGGCGTACGCCGCCGCGACGACTACGGACGCGTTCGCGAGCACGACGAATCCGGTGATTGCGATGCTCGACACGCTCGTTCCGATGGCGAAGAGCGGGTTGTACGGCTCGCTCCTGGACCAGGAGAGTCCGAGCACCGACAGCACCTACACGCTCCGTTTCCTGAGCGATACGGGCGTCCTCGAAGACAAGGCGACGTCGCTTGGTTTCAATACCGCTGCATGGGGCATGATGAAGGATGAGAACGGTCACTCGATCGGGCTGCCGCCGGGCTCCTGGTGGTTCGCGCCGCTCGGCCTGGTCAATACGGCGTTCAACCTGCTCAGCAATCCGTACGGCGATCGTGATGCGGGCATCATCCTCGGGCTCATTATGATCATATTCATTACATTCCCGTACATACCGTATATGAATCGCCTGCCAGAGGTGCTGCATATCGCCCCCTTCATATGGAGGAGAGGTGAAGCGGCGGAAGACGAGCAGGAAACGGGAAGTTAGAGGAGGTAGAGGTTCACGAAGAGCGCGACACCGGAGAATATAGATACGCCCCATGCGATGACGAACGCAATCGTGAGTCGCGGGTGTAAGCGGAAGTAATTCTCGCCCCGCTGGTACGCGCGCATTGCGGCGAGGAAGAATGTTACGAGTGTGATGAACATGATGAGCGAGAATATTCCGTGGAATATCGCGAGTCCGGTCTCATATGGGGAATAGACGGCGGCGGACGATGAGCTCAGTTCACGCGAGAGCATATAGGAAACATTAAAGAGCACTTCATAGCCGAGCACGAGGGTGGCGAAGCTGGTCGGGAAGATGCCGCTCCGATAGGATTTCCAAATGATGGTATAGACGGATGCCGTAATGATGAGTTCGGTGCAGAGCGTGAAGATGCTCCATGCGGGAATGTGCATACATGCCTAGTATAAACGATTGCCGCTTTGGCGTGTGCCCCATGCAGGGTATACTTTCCTGCGTGACCCATTCGCCTGTGTTTACCCATCGGGATTTGCGAGCGCGGGAACACCTCTATTCTCTGGTAGAGGGATTGGGATTGCTCATACTCGCTTTCATCGCAGACCATTTCGCCGGTCTCTACGCGCTCAGTTATTCCACTCGTGCCACCTCGGTCTATGTCGGAGACCTGCTGCTCGATAACTTGCCGGTGGTAAACCTTAACCTGATTGTCATCGAGGGGGCATTATGGGCCATCGCGCTCTCCTGTGTGCTCATTGCTCTCCACCCGCGCAGGATATTGTTCACGCTGAAAGCACTCGGGCTCCTCATCATCATTCGTGCATTCTTCATATCTCTCACACACGTGGGCATCTACCCGGGGCAGATCAATCCCGGCGCCGGCATCTTCGATGCCGTGTATTCGTACTTCAACTTACAGACAGGATTCTTCTTTTCCGGTCATACGTCGTTCCCATTTCTTATGGCACTCATCTTCTGGGATGAGCGCGTATGGCGGTATGCATACCTGGCGCTCTCCGTTATTTTCGCCATTTCAGTTCTCCTCGCTCATGTCCACTACTCCATCGATGTCTTTGCGGCGCCGTTCATGGCATATGGTATTTTCGAGATGACGCGCAAACTCTTCCCGCGCGATTATGCGCTCCTTCGCGCGGCTTGAGTATCGCTAGCAGGCATCTCAATCGGACTCCGTTTAGAGAAATGGGAACAGTCACGATTATTCCATACACCGCAACACACAAATTTCGAAATAATCGTGACTGCCCTTATTTCGTCATAATAAAACTATGCCAGTTTAACGAGCCGGCCGTCCAGAGCTAGAACGGGGTATACTGTGCTCATGAGATTAGCCGGAGGCGTAGTGCACCCGATGCCCGCAGATTTGCGGAAAGCGTTGGCTGCTGACCCTCGGGCGGGTGCCGTGTGGGAGGACATCACGCCGCTCGCACGGAATGAGTGGATCTGCTGGATCACCTCCGCGAAGAAGGCCGAGACGAGGGAGCATCGCATCCTGGTCGGCCTCGATAAGATGCATAAGGGCATGCGCCGGCCGTGCTGCTGGGCCGGCTGTCCGCATCGGTAGCAACTTCTTCTCGCAAGACGGGTTATACGGAGTATGAAGAAAACGGCATCGATTCTCATACTCCTGCTCGCCGTAGCGGGACTCGTCTTCGGGGTCACGCAGTGGTTCTCCTTGCGCGAGGCGCACAGTACGTTCGACAATTATTACGCCTTCCGCGGGTGCGTGCGGCTGATCGATAAGACCGACACGTCCGGGACGTGCGAGACGAGCTCCGGTGATATCGTGAAGATCGTCATGTACCAAGGCATGTGGTATCTCGACGGCGATCTGCCGTGGGCGTGCCTGGGCGACGTCTGTCTCGGCATATGAAGTTGTTCTTTTCTGCTCTGGCTCCTGACGCGGAAGGGGAGTATTGTTTTCAATAATGACAAGAGCAACTCTGCTTGTGATTCTCATCATAATCATGATGGCCGTGGTGATCGGCGTCGATGTGCTAGTCTTCAGTGACCGTTTCTGGCCCCGGCTCATCGTGAACATCGGCATCATCCTCGTGTTCGCCGCTTTGTATCTGAGATTCCTGAAGTGAGGATGATCCTCGTACGGATGCTGCAGTACTTAATGGACGTTGGAACCGCTGCGATGAGTAAAGAGACGGTGTTTAGGACGGTTCATGTGGATTGGTGATGAACATCTTGGACTAGCATAAAAAGGCAGCCACCGTGAGGTGGCCGCTTGAAGTGCGCTGAGTTCAGAAGATTTCATAATGATCGACGATTCGATCGATGAGCCCGAGCTTGTGTGCATCGACGGGATACATCGCCCTGCCTTCGACCATTTCTCCGCGCTCGGCGAGCCGATTCCATACCGCGATGGACATTCCAGCCCTCTTGCACTGCATCTGGACGATCTCTTGTTCGAGACGGAGAACGTCAGCAATCTCTTCTTTAAGGCGTTGGAGAGACACTTTGTGCGGGCTCGTGTTGAAGTTGGAATGCACATGGTGGATGAAGAAACCACAATGCTTGACCGCGATACGCTCATGACAGCACTGCAAAAGCGCGAGCGCTGCCGAGCCGCATTCGCCAAATGCGACCCCCGTCAGTTTTACTTCTTTCCCGAGTGTTCCAGCGAACGAGGCGAAGTTGACCACCATCGTCGGTGAGCCCCCACTGCTGCAGATCACGATCGTGAATTCTTTCTTTGCAGGGCGCCCGTCGATGATCCATTTTGTGAGTTGACCGAGCGTCTCATGGTCAACGTTGGTAACCAGAAACTGACCATTTTTCATGAGTCGTTCTCGTGCTGTTGCCGAAATAATCTCTGACATTTGCTTCTCCTTTGAGTGAGCTGAGACCAAAGCAAACTATAATATATGTAAACTATTTAGTCAAATTTTGCTGACCGTCTCGAGTTAGAACCGTAGTCCGTCAAGCCCCGCTTGCTCCGTCTGGCTAGCAGTCGCCCACTCTAAACGATACGTCTCTGTTTCCCCGAGGACGGTCCTAGGGAGGAATATATATTAAGAAATTCGACTGAGTTCTCCGCTCAAAATTATTGGGTTAAATCCACGAATCTCATTGTGGAGAATTCCTCCAGGGACATCGTACATGAGCAAGGATAACCCTTTGCTCACTACAGCTTCTAGAATGCAGCATCCGACTTGGAAGTGGAGTTTCCAAGTACACAATTTGAGTAAGGTCTGACCTTACCTCATTACCAAATATCCTACTCCCCGCGGATCTTGTTCCAGACCCACGCACCAGTATAACCGAATACATAGCCGATGAGCGACGTGACGATGACGAGAGTAACCGCCGCAGTGAGGTCAAACGGCCCGACCGTGAGCGGCAGATGAATCATGTGCGCCCAGAGGATGAAGTCGTAGAACATCTGTGCCACACCCGAAAGTACGAGAAGCGCCCACACAAGGTGCCACCCGCCAAGCACGGCACCGAACACAAGCCCGATTCTGTTCCTGTTGGCCATATAGATTGACATGAGCTAGTAACACCTCCATTGTATACCCGCGCAAGACCCCCCCAAGGCAAGCAGGTGCGTAAAGACGATCTTCTTGGTTTCGGGAAGTACTCCATCAAGCACCTCTGAACACTATCTTTTCCGATTGAAAATCGATGCATCTCGGGCGCGCCAGACGCACGCACAATACGCTATCTCAGTTATTCTTTCTCTTTCTTTTGAAAGTTGACGCTCGAAAATAGACTGATTGCCACAGCACCAACAAAGAAAATGACAAGCGAACGGATGTTTCCGGAACTCACGTGTCCCATTCGGAAGAGAATGTAACCGACCAGAATATTACACAATGCCCACAGCATGTTTGTTGTCGCAGATGAGAGTCCTCTGCCAGGAGGATTTGCAAATGGTGTCGGGAATTTATTTCCCAAAACGCCCTGTACGAAATGCGGGACCGCATTCGCCAAAGAAATTCCGGCAAAGAAACTTGCTATGTATAGATACCACGTCATGTGTGAATGCTAACACGAGGCCAGGCAACGCGTCTCGAGTGCGATAATCTCGCTCAGGTTGGCTGACCGTCTTGAGCTAGAACCGTGACTTGTCAAGCCCCGCTTGCTCCGTGTGGTAATGCCGATTTCGTGCTTTAAAATCTAGACTTTGATTTTCGATTCTTGGTTCGAGTCTCAAAGGGGTCACCAAACAAACGGCACCAAGCGATACTTCACTTTGTTCTCGTACTCCGCGTAGCCCAATAGATTTTTTGCGAGAAATCGCTCCTCATCAAGGAGTCGCCAAACAATAACTGCCGTTATCGGAATTAGAGTTACTACTCCCCAGGAAGAGCCGAGCGCGAGCGGCATGCCGAGAAGCAGAATGAGCGCACCGATGTACATCGGATGACGCACGAGCGCATACGGTCCGGTCGATACAACTTTTTGGTCTGCCTCGACCTCTATCAACGCCGATGCATGCGTGTTTTCCCTGAAGGTGAGAAACACGATATAGAATCCAATTATGATGAGTACGTCTCCCGCAATGTTTACATATGGTGGCACCATAGACCAACCGAAGCGATGGTCGAGCGCGGGGAAAATAATCACCAAAAGGAACGAGGCCTGAGCGAGCGATTGTATGATCTTTTGACTCGCTTCTTTCTCGTTGAAAGGACCCGCGCTGATTCGACGCTCTAGAAGCTTCGGATCGGCTTTCATCAAGTAGATGGTGATCGCAAAGGCTGATCCAAAGAATACGACGAGAAACGTCCATGCTTGCCAATAGTCAAACGTCCATGCAGAGGCAAAGATCACTGCAGCTGTTATGACAAGAAGCACGAGGGATCCGGCTGTTGCTTTTAGGTTTACGTGCTTCATTCGATAATGGTAGCACCGTTTGACCCCTTCTAAGACTCGAACCGATTTCGTGGCTTGAAATATAGAATTGTAATTTTGACCCCTCTTGGACGATACTGAGACTACCTCAAAAATACGGCTCTGACAAAAGACACGGCTCTTGGTCCATCGATACTAAACTAGACTGCTGGCCGTCTCGCGTTAGAACCGTGGTCGGTCAAGCCCGGGTTGGTCCGTTTGGCTCATTATTCAAAGACTACCAGCACGACTTGGCTGCGGGACTTGGATTCGAACCAAGATGACATGATTCAGAGTCATGTATCCTACCATTAGATGATCCCGCAATATATGCGCACCGCACGTTGTTCATTGCGGGAGCGGCCTAATGGGAGGTGTCCTACTGCCAAGCGAGCCGAGCAATGAGCGTATGTCTGCATATGCTCATGCGAGGCGAGCGCTGGCAGAAAGCCCGAAGGGCTTACCATTAGACGATCCCGCAATAGAGAGACAATACGATATTCGGCGGGTTTGTTCAATACATATGAGCGAAAGAGAGGGGAACACGCGGCAGGTACGGGACTTGCCTTATGATAGAAATCATGGTATCTTACAGTTTAATTACACCCTATGAGAGATTTCAAGAAAACAAACAATTTCGGTAAAAGAGACTTCGGTGCGCGTCCGAGTTTCGGTGCTCACGTTTCTGCCGCTCGCGCAGGCGAAGCCCACAAGACGACATGTGATGGTTGCCACGCTCCCTGCGAGGTGCCCTTCATCCCAAACGGCAAGAAGCCGGTCTACTGCCGTAATTGCTACAAAGGGAAGGAGACGACGACGTCTTTCACTGGGCAGCCTTTCTCTCACACGCCTGCGTCTGCAAAAGACGATGGCTTGAGCGATCTGAAGAAGCAGTTCAGCACTCTCAATACGAAACTCGATCGGCTTATCTCCGTCATCGAAGCTCAGACGCACGCGCTCTCTGCTGCGGAGTAAGGGTGCATTGACGGTCTCTCGGGCCGGGCGTACGCTTATATCGGAACAGAGTAGCTCCTCATCCTAATCCGTAGTCCCACTGTCTTAGGAGGACATCATGGAAACTATCAGCACCGACATGGCTGACCCGAAGGTTTTTGACTACTGGGCGAATCTTGCGAAGGAAGATCCTGAACGATTCGAACGCGAAAGGGGCGCTACCATCAAGGGATTCATCGCTTCGGCTCCCGAAGAAAAGCGACGCAGCCTGGAACAACTCCAGTGGCGCATCGATGCGGTGCGCAGGGCGGCAAGCAATCCGCTCTCCGCCTGCATCCGATTGAACAAGATGATGATGGACTCGGTCTTCGATACGGGAGGACTCGCCAATTCTCTCAACAGCTTGCAAGAGGATCTGTCCGAACTGTCTGTCAATCTCAAACTCACGTCTGATGCGCTGCGAGACACTGGCAGCAAGGATGCCCCGCGAGGCGAGGCGAAAATCCTTCAGTTTTTCAGAGGAGAATGAGTGGTTGTACCCGCAGTGATCGTCGTCGTCATAACTGAAGGAGAGTATCATGAGTAGAGACAGGAACGAAGCGTTTCTTGCCGCTCTCCGCGCGGCTTCCGAGCACATCGAAGAAGCGTTATCCGAGACGCCTGATGCTGCCGCGCGTGAAGCCCGTCGGGAAGTACGGGCGAGTCCTGAAAGAGCGGAGACGGGACTCGGACCAGACAGGAATCCCTTGGTGGAAGAAATCGATGTCCCCGCGTACCGGCCGGAAGCGAAGGTAATCCCGCTCTTCAAGGAGAAATGAATGAGTTCACCAGTAGGTACTCCCGGCCGATTTCGGCCGGGTTCTTTTATTGCTTTTTCGAGCACAGGTCGTGCTTGCTGGAGATACGTAGTATCGTTAACGTTTATGAAGCAGGATTCGACATACGATGTCATGGTCATAGGCGGCGGGGCCTCGGGCATGATGGCAGCCGGACGCGCCGCAGAGCTGGGGAAGCGTGTGCTGCTCCTCGAGAAGAATGCGAAGCTCGGCGCGAAGCTGGCCATCAGCGGCGGCGGCCGATGCAACATCACCAATGCCGAGGATGACGAGCGGCTCTTCCTCTCCAAGTACGGCGCAGCTGATAAATTCCTGCATTCGGTATTTTCGCAGTTCGGCGTACGCGACACCTTCTCCTTCTTCGAGTCACGCAGGCTGCCGCTCATCGTGGAGGCGGGGAAACGTGCCTTCCCCGCGACCGAGCGCGCATCGGATGTGGTCGCGGTGCTCGCGAAGTATCTCAAGGATGGCGGCGTCGACGTGCGCACCGGCGTCACGGTCAAGCATATCGTCGCGGCGGACGGCCGCATCGAGAGCGTACGTACGAGTGCAGGATACTTCTCTGCGCGCTCCTATATATTCGCAACCGGCGGCGTCTCGCACCCGGAGACCGGTTCCACCGGCGACGGCTTTGCGTGGCTCAAGGAGCTCGGGCATATCATAGAGAAGCCGACGCCGACCATCGTCCCTCTCAAAGTGAAAGAAGGCTGGGTAAAGAAGCTTTCCGGCATCTCCCTCCCTCGAATGAAGATCACTTTCTTCTTACATGGAGAAAGAAAATTCTCGCGTACGGGGCCGCTCCTCTTTACGCACTTCGGCCTCTCCGGTCCGACTATTCTCAATAGTTCGGGGCAGGTGGCCGACCTCCTGCAGGAGGGAAGCGTGCGGGCCTATATAGATGTGTTCCCCGATTTCGATCAGGGCGCACTTGATAAGAAGATCACCGAGATTTTTGATGCGAATAAAAATAAAATTCTCAAAAATGTCTTGAAGGACATCGTACCGCCCGGCACGGCTGAGGCATTCCTGTCGCTCATGAAAGATATCGACCCTGAGACGAAAGTGCACAGCGTCACGAAGGAGGCGCGACGGGAACTCTCCGCGTCCCTCAAGCGCGTGCCGCTGCTCATCAATGGCTTAATGGGATTCGACAAAGCCGTGGTCGCCGACGGCGGGCTCCCCTTGACCGAGATTGACACGCGCACGATGCGGAGCCGTCTCATCGGGAATCTCTTCGTGACCGGCGACCTGCTCCATATCACGCGGCCGTCGGGCGGCTATTCGCTCCAGCTCTGTTGGACGACCGGCTCCGTCGCCGGTACTCATGCGTCGTAAAGATTCGACATCTTGATAGTAAGGCGGTATCTTCTCACTGGATTCATAACCGAGGAGAAGAGTCATGGGAAAAGTGTTCACGTGGAAAGAGGTCGTGCGCAAGCGTGTCCCGCAGCTTGAGGATTTCGTTCTGACGATTGGTCTCCTGCGGAAGGCCTTTGCACCGGAAGGGTCGATCGTGGGGGCGGTCGCATTCGGTTCGGCCGTCCGCGGCGATTACGACCTGCGCAGCGATATCGACTGTTTCGTGCTGTACGATCGTGCTCAAGAGTATGAAGCCTTCGAGGTCATGCAGTCGGTGACGATGATGGCGAATCTCCGCCGCGTCCCGCTTACCTGCGTCCCTTGCGATACGCTCGTCTCGGCGACGCGTATGCACCACATCGGCAGTTCCTTACGGAAGCATCTCGAGGTGTCGAGTCGGATTGGAGGCCTCCTGAAGGGCGACCCTCTCCGGCATATCGCCAACGTCCGCTCTCGCGAAGAAGAAGTCGAGGAGTATCTGCGCTTCAAGCTTTACGGCATTCAGGAAGCGTCCGGCGCGGCGCGGACGTTCTCAGAAGAACGATTTGTGTCGTATCTCAAGAAGTTGCTCGAAGCGCCGATGCATGTCGCTCGCAAGGTTCTCGTGCATCGGAAGCTGCTCGAGGGGGACTCGAAACGAGAGGTATTCGCTTCGTACGTGAAGTACATGGGACGGGAATTGTCCGATCACCTCGAACGGCTCATATCGCTGGACGCGCTCTACACGGAAGAGTTGCGCGAACAGCTCAGATGCCCGCACGAGAAGGGGTACCGGATGATGCTCCAGAAGATCTCGTCCGGCTCAGAGGATGTTATCTCCTTTGTCCGTGCGAATTCGATGTTTCTTGTCGCCACGGCCCGTTAGGGCCGTGTTTTTTTTATGATTCGCAAAAACGTCGAAGTGCTGTACTGTTTGGATATATGGCAGCTATTACGAAAATCGAGTCGGCGGAATTCCTGAAGGGCATCGTCGGGACCGACGTCATCCTCATGGACGGCGTGCCCGAGTACGCTTTCGTCGGCCGCTCGAACGTCGGCAAGTCGAGCGTCATCAATTCGCTCGTGAACCGGAAGGATTTAGTGAAGACCAGCAATAGGCCCGGCAAGACCACCGAGATCAATCTCTTCGGCATCAATAATAAGAAGGCTTACTTCGTGGACCTGCCGGGCTACGGCTACGCGAAGCGTTCACCGAAGGAGAAGGAGAGCATCGAGAAGCTCATCCTCTGGTACCTCATGTATTCCGAGGCGGCCATCGCCAAGGTCGTGATCATACTCGACTTCAAGGCCGGGCTGACCGCATTCGACGAGGAGATGATACGCGTGCTGCGCGAGAAGGGGTACCCGTACCTCATCGTCGCGAACAAGGCCGACAAACTGAATCAGAAGGAAACGGCCGCGCAGACGCGCGCAATCAAAGAGGCAGCACATGAAGCGACGGTATTCCCGTATTCGGCGACCGAAGCGACGCCGCAGGAGCGCGACGCGCTCCTTGCGCAGG
>JAJXUR010000054.1 GCA_021782715.1 bacterium | reverse complement strand
CGAGCAGGTCGCCTTCGGAGATGACCTCGTCGTCCGGAAGCGAGGCGTAGAGGCGCGAGAGCGCCTCGTGGATGCTCTTCGCCGTCGCCGCGTCGATGTGCCAGCGGGAGAGGAAGTCGTTCGTCTCTCGCTCGCGGAAAAAAGAGGAATCGAGCACGAGGAGGAAACGGAAGCGATTGCGCGTCTTCTCGTCTTTCCCGAGGGCAAGGAGGAGTTCCTCTTCCGGCACGATGACGCCGAGCGAGTGGATGTATTCAGAGAGTTCGACGAACGCAGCTTTCGCTTCCTTGAAGGCCTTGCTAGCACGCACGGCATCGAGGCCGGCAGCCTCGATCTGGCGGACGCGCTCGCGGGTGATGCTCGAGCGATCACCAATGGCTTCCAACGTTTCGCGGACGGCATTCGTGCCAAGGCCGAAACGGCGGATGAGTACCTCGCGTGCTCGCTCGGGAGCGGCAGCAAGAAGCTTCTTCACGAGTGCCGAGCTATCAAAAGAAAATGCGGCGAGTGCAGCCTTTTTCGCTGAAGAGCCTTTTTTTGTCGCCTTCGCTTTGGTTCCCTTGGTCATGTGGTCTAATATATACCTAAATCTGCTTATAAAGTCAACGGAACGGATTATGCCACACTATACCACAAGGTTTATGATCCTGCCCGGCACATAGACGACCTTCCTCGGCTCTGCCCCACCGAGCGCTACGGTCACCGTCGAGAGCGCGCGAGCAGCGGCGAGCGCGTCTTCTTCAGCGCTGTTCATGGCGAGGATAATCGACCCACGACGCTTGCCGTTCACCTGCACGGTAATTTCAATCTCGTCCGCGACAAAGAGCGATTCATCGTATACCGGCCATGATGCGTGGTGTATCGAATCCATTTCACCGAGATGCTGCCAAAGTTCTTCAGTTATATGCGGAGCGAAAGGAGCAAGGGTACGCAGAAATATGCGCCACTGCTCTCCACCTATCGATCCCTCTTTCTCGACGGCGTTCAGGAAGATCATCATCTGGCTCACGGCGGTATTGAATTTGAACGACTCGATATCATCGCCTATCTTGCGGACGGTCTCATGCAGGAGCGCATCCAGCGCCGAAACTGAGGTCTCGACGACTGAATCCTGCATACGCCACAGGCGTTCGATGAATCGCGCGGTGCCGGCGATAGATGCTGTGCTCCAGGCAGTCGTGTTCTCGAACGGCCCCATGAACATCTCGTAGATGCGGAAGGCGTCGGCCCCGTACTCGCTGATAACCTCGTCGGGATTGATGACATTCCCTTTCGATTTGCTCATTTTCTGTCCATGTTCGTCCAGGATGAAGCCGAGGAATTCGAGCCGTGCGAAAGGTTCTCTCGTGCTCACGACGCCGATGTCGTAAAGAAACTTGTGCCAGAAGCGCGCATAGATGAGGTGGCGCACGGCATGATCGCCGCCCACGTACACATCCACCGGTCCCCAGTACTTCTCGTTTTTTGCTGACACGAGCTGCGTGTCGTCATGCGGATCCATGAAGCGCAGGTAATACCACGATGAGCCGGCCCATTGTGGCATCGTATTGGTCTCGCGTTTCGCCGGTCCTTTGCATTTCGGGCACGTGGTGTTGACCCACTCGTCGATGGCGGCGAGCGGTGACTCGCCCGTGCCGGTCGGCTCATAATGATCGACCTCGGGGAGCTTCACGGGCAAGTCTTCATACGGGACGGGGACGACACCGTCCTTGGGACAATGGATGACCGGAATAGGCTCGCCCCAGTAACGCTGGCGCGAGAAGACCCAGTCGCGTAGCTTGTACCGCACGACCTTCTTGCCGCCGACGGCCGCGATGATACCGTCTTTCGCTTCCTCGCTGTCCTTCCCGGTGAATTCACCAGACTGTACCAAAACTCCTTTCTCGACATGCGGAAGATTAGTACTCTCGATGACTTTGACGACCGGCAAATGCATTTTCTGTGCGAATGCGAAGTCGCGTTCGTCGTGCGCCGGGACGGCCATGATGGCGCCGGTACCGTAGCCGCCGAGGACATAATCGGCGATGTACACGGGTATCTTTTCTTTGGTCGTCGGGTTGATGGCGGACACACCCTCGAGCATGACGCCAGTCTTCTCCTTTCCCTCTGCGCCGCGCTCTATTTCTGTTTTTGCTGCGGCTGCCGCCGCATAGGCGCGCACAACATCGGCATTGGTCACCAGACCGCTCGCAATGAGAGACGCTATAAGCGTGTGTTCGGGAGCGAGCACGAGGTACGTCGCCCCGTAGAGCGTGTCCGCGCGCGTGGTGAATACCCGTATGGAATCCTCGCTGCCGGTAATCGGGAAATCTATCTCGGCGCCCTCGGAACGGCCAATCCAATTGCGCTGGGCTTCTTTAATATGTTCCGGCCAATTGAGCGTATCGAGGTCGGTGAGCATGCGGTCGGCATAGTCGGTGATTTTCAAGACCCATTGCGGCAGATGCTTCTTCACGACCGGCGTGCCGCACCGTTCGCAGACGGCGCCGTCGAGGTCTTCGTTGGCGAGACCGGTCATGCAGGATGGGCACCAATTGATCGGTTCGTCCGACTGGAAAGCGAGCCCTTGCTCAAGCATCTTTAAGAAGACCCACTGGGTCCAGTGGTAGTAGGACGGATCGGTCGTATTAATCTCGCGCGACCAGTCGTAATCGAAACCGATGTGTGCAAGCTGCTGCTTGAAATTCGCGATGTTCTTCTCCACGGCGATGCGCGGGTGCACTTTGTGTTTCAAAGCGTAGTTCTCAGCCGGCAAACCGAAGGCGTCCCACCCCATCGGGTGCAATACGGAATAGCCGCTCATGCGCTTGTGGCGAGAATAGATGTCGGTCGCGATGTATCCTTTCGGGTGCCCGACATGAAGCCCTTCGCCCGAAGGGTACGGGAACATGTCGAGCACATAGGCTTTCTTCTTGTCTTTATCTTCGGTCGAGCGATAAAGCTCCTTTTCTTTCCATATTGCTTGCCACTTCTTCTCTATGTCGCGATGATCGTATGCCATATGTATTACAAGGTTCAACCTTGGGAATTCGGATTTAAGGTTGAACCTTAGTCATTTTTTAATCGCGGAAACGTTTCGTGCCGATGTAGAGCAAGGCGACGAGGCCGACCGTCGCGATAGCGAGACGGATCCAGTTCCCTGCCGTGCCCCAGTATTCTGCCGAGCCGATGATGAGAGCGAGCACGCCGCCATACGAGAGGCCGGATGAGACGATTGAAGAGCCGATTGGCATAAATCCCGCGACGAGCGCGACGAGGCCGAGCGCGGTCATGAGGACAAAAGCGTAGAGGGCATGAGTAGCGCTCGCGGCCATAAACGGCTTCTGACACTTGGCGTACAGATCGCAGTAGCCGGTCGACTTCGGCGATGCCGCATCAGTCGCGACCGGTTGAGGCGAGAAGGCTGTCCAGACACCGCCCTGCGCATCGCACGTCGGTGCGTCGGTCGGCACGACGTTTACCTGAGG
>JAJXUR010000053.1 GCA_021782715.1 bacterium | reverse complement strand
GTGATGGTGCGCGCGCTCTGCGTGATAGTAGTAGAGGAATGGCACGTAGAGGAGGCAGCGGCCGCCCGGCGCGAGCACGCGATACAGTTCGGCAAACGACTTGAACGGATTCTCGACATGCTCGAGGATAGCAAGACAGACGATGCTTTCCTCAGAATTGTCCGGGAGCGGCAGGTCCTGTATGTCGCCCACGATGTGCGGATGATAGGTGTCGACATAGTCGAGCACGACATAGTCTATCTTCTTCTCCTTGATGAGATCTGCTATCCAGCGAAGTGCTGGATTCTCCCTATTGCCATACTCTCTTGAGAGACGGAGTCCCGCGCCAATGTCGAGTAGGCGGGATGACCCCTCGCCCATGCGCCGTATGCGCTCATCAAAGAAGATCTGCCATGGCCGAGTGAAAAGTGACATATTATCTTGTCTCAGGCGCATCCGGTGCGGCGAATCTCGCATACCCTCTCAGCTCGCTCTTCCTCTTCTCAGAGTAGTCAAAAGAGCCGTCCACCCGTGCTGCCACATAGAAGTGTGGATACGCAGCATCGAAAATGTGGTCCAGGAACGCGGACGCGAATCGGAACCCGCGTACCCGTTCTACGATCCACCCAGCGCGCTCGACGGTGAGTCGGAGCGTGTCCCGAGTGAAGAAATTGATATGTTCAGCCGAAAGACTGCCGCGGAATTTCTTGAATCGCAGAAGCGCCGAAATCCCAGGCACGCAAGGAACACCCAGAACAAGTATCCCGTCTTCTTTGAGAAGTTTCTTTACTTCAATGAGAAAAGCGTGCGGGGAATAGAGATGCTCAAAGATATTGTTCGCGTATATGACATCGAACTTTTCTGTTATGGATGAGAGAAATGCTGCGTCTTCAATGTTCCCCTCTCTTACGGCGAGTCCCCGGGCGCGGGCATACACAATCCCTTCAGGCGCGAGCGTCACGCCGACGCTGCCAGGCCCGAAGTGAGCAAGGAATTCCCCATACGAACACCCGATATCCAGTACTGATTTGGTTTCCAAGTAGAACGCATCCCGCACATTCTGGAAGGTGCGCGAAGCCGCCACGGCGGCAAAGCGTCTTTCGGTTCTCTGATCGGCTGTAGTCATGGCAGGGTGGCGTTCATCGCTTCAAGGATGCTTGAAGCACGTTTCCCCCAAGTATACCCTGATACCTTTTGTTGCGCGCTTCGCGCCTTTTGTTGCGCATCCTGCTTATGGGAGATAGCAGAGGTGATGCTTGCTGCGAGCGCAGCTGCGTCGTCAGGAGTGAAAAATGTCGCGTCTTGCCCACCGAGCACTTCACGTATGGCTGGCACATCCGATGCGACGATCGGCGTGCCGCTCGCCATGTATTCGAAAAGCTTCATCGGAGAGGTGAATTCTCGAGCATCCTGGTCTTTCCCCGAATTCGGTATCACGAGCACATCCGCCGCACGAAGATACCGCGGCACTTGAATCGGAGGAACATGGCCGACGATATGGATATTCGACTGACTTCCCCACTGCGCACGGAATCGCGCAACATCATCCGCCGTCCCACCCACAAAAAAGAACTGTGCCTTGGGCATGAGTGCCGCGGCTTGCGCGAGCGTCTCTGCGCCCTTACGCGCATAGAGATGTCCTGTGTAGACGACAATCTTCGTATCAGGCGCGAAACCGAGCAGAACGCGTGCCTCGTCGCGCAGAGGGACATCGTCAAACATGTGGGCATCCACCGCGTCCGGCGCGATGATGATGTTCTCGTGCGGCACGCCGACCTCGCGATACGCCGATCCGAGCGCTTTCGAAATGACAACGACCCGATAGGCGCGCTTTGCGACGATACGCGCAGCGAGCGTCGGCTTACCATGCGCCTCGAATACGAACCGTCGCCCGAGAAGCACATATTGCAGGAGCACCAGAGCATCACGCGAGTAGATGATGTCGGCAGTCCGGAAGCTCCTCAAGACACGTGCTCGCTCAGAGAATATGAGCAGTGATGCGACGAACCCAACCTTTCCGAAAGACACGAAATCTGGCACCCTAAGCGACGTGAGATGGAACGCCTGGCGCACCCGGTAGTAGGAGAACGGATCTTCGCGGAGCGCATTGTGCCGTGTCGGCACTGCGAGCTCGAGTTCATTCCCTGTCGCCGCGAACGCTTCACATGTCTTCATGATCTGCAGGCCGTGCGCCTTTTCGGTCGGGAGGCGGATATTGGCGATGTAGAGGATTTTCATAGTTGCTTGAGGTACATTACGAATCGATTCCACGTCGTTCTAATTCGTCGCTTGATGCGATACATCAGATACCAAACCTGCTCGTTTATCTTATGAGATAGAGGCATAAAGGCCTTGTCGGCGAAATAAAAAACCTCCGCGCCATAACCGACTTTTACGTCCCAATGACTCGCGTCGGCACTCATCGTCGGACCGAAATCAACAAAACGGATACCTTCGCGTATGGCGTATTGTACCGCCATATCATACAGACCGTTATCGACACGCACATCACGGTATGCAACATCAGAGGCAATGAGCGAAAGCGTGAGATAAGTATCCGTCCGAAGACAGTACAGTACCCCCACCGGGGTGTCAGCATCACACGCAACCACACATAGCACCATAGATCCAAATGCACGTTCTAATGCCTTGAATGATTCGGCAGGGCGCGGGACGCTGCCTAACCGATTGCAGTGTGCAGAATAGAGCCGGTACCACGCATCGGGAGGAGGTTCGATTTTATACTCAAGCGATGAATCTGCTGCGCGCCGGACATGCTTGCGTACGTTTCTGGCATATTTCAGAAGGCGATCTTCGATTCTCATCCCCGGAGCGAGCTCGAGCACCAGATTGAGACGCTTGCTCCGGAAGAAGTTTGAGTTCGCTGAGAAAGAATAGCGAACGAAAACATGGTTCTTACGCCATTCCTCCAAGACAGGGAGGAGCTGTTCTGATCCGGATAGCACGACCGAATAAATGCCTTTATATCCGCCCACGAATAATTCCCCTTTCTCGTTTCTGTACACGGGAACCCCGCCGACATCCTCGACTCTGGCGAGCCCGTACGTCTCGGCAAGATAGTTATCTGCGATCGCTGACCCTGCCAATCCTGCGATGCGGACATCGCTCATAGTGAATGATGAGGAGCGCTGTTACTCATCGATTTGAGCCACGTATACCAATCGATGGCGCGGGAGACCTTGCCGCGGAATTGCGAGAAGGTCGTGGAACGGTCGACTGAATTGCGCGGCAGGCGGAGCGGGTCGGTGTCGGAGCCGACGGTTCCCTCATCTACCGTCACGGCCCCGGCGAAACCGGCCTCGCGCACGATATCGACCGTCTCGTCCGAGAAGTCGCCGTACGGGTAGGCGAAGAGCGTCGGGGCCGTGCCGAGGATATTCTCGAGCGCTTGGCGGGACTCGCGGACTTCGCGCGCCGCTTCGGCGCGCGAGAGCTTCGCGAGCTTGGGGTGCGAGAGCGTGTGCGGCTCGATACTGATGAGGCCCGAGGAGTGCATCTCGCGCAGCTCTTCGGCGGTG
>JAJXUR010000052.1 GCA_021782715.1 bacterium | reverse complement strand
TCGGTCTCGGGGTTAATCGCGTTATCGGCGGATAATTTCTTACCTATGGACGAACACCTGCACAGCGGCGAGAGCAACGAGGAGATCGGTATGGCCGACATCGCGCCGTCGATGCCCAAAGAGATTCGCGACGAGGCCGCGCCGCGCAAGGAAGATGCACGTTGGTATACCATTCACACCTACGCCGGCTACGAGAATGCTGTCGAGCGCAACCTGAAGCAGCGCATCGAGTCCCTCGGCATGGAGAACAAGATCTTCGATGTCATCGTGCCGACCGAGAAGAAGATTCGCGTGAAGGCAGGAAAGCGCATCGTCGAAGAGGAGAAGATCTATCCGGGCTACATCCTCGTGCGCATGATCGTCGACGATGATTCATGGTTCGTCGTGCGCAACACGCCGCGCGTGACCGGCTTTGTCGGCGCGGGCAACACGCCGGTCCCGATGGATGAACATGAGGTATCCACGCTCATGAAGCGCATGACCGCCGAAGCGCCGAAGCACCGTATCGACCTCGTGAAAGACGATCAAGTCATCATTGCTGACGGCCCCTTCAAGGATCTCGAGGGTAAGGTGGGCGAGATTGACGAGGATCGCGGGAAGGTGAAGGTCATGGTGTCGATGTTCGGCCGCGAGACCCCGGTCGAGCTCGACTTCTTGCAGATACGTAAACTCTAGCGTAAAGTCCCTTATATTATGGCTACCATAGTTAAAAAGATTAAATTGCAGATTCCAGGAGGGAAGGCGACACCGGCACCGCCGGTCGGCACCGCGCTCGGCCCTGCCGGCGTGAACATCGGTCAGTTCGTGACCCAGTTCAACGACGCGACTCGCGACAAGATGGGCACCATCATACCGGTCGAGCTCTCGGTCTTTGACGACCGCACGTTCACCTTCATCATGAAGAACCCGCCGGCGTCCCGTCTCATCCTGAAGGCGCTCGGCATCGAGAAGGGCTCGCTCAAGCCGAAGAAGGACCGCAGCGCCGGCAAACTCACGAAAGCGATGATTGATGCTATCGTCGCCGAGAAGATGCCGGATCTCCGTGCGAACTCTCCGGAGGCCGCCGCGAACCTCATCAAGGGCACGGCGCAGAGCATGGGCGTGGAAGTGGAGTAGGGAAACTTCCACGGGCCGGAGGCTGACGAGCCGAGGCGGGCCCGCGCAAATTTCCAGCAGGAAATTATGCGTGGGTCGACGTCGAATAAAGATTCCGTAAAGTAAAAAAGAACGGCACCCGCAAGGGTGCCGTTTGCATTTCACTGTGACTACGCAGCGGCTCTTTCATAGACATGGAACGAGGTAGTGTACTCATCATCCGTATGTCTCGGCTCACTCGGCACCTCTTCCTGTCGCCAATTGAACAGCCTCATGTTGGGGAAGTACGTGTTGCCATATACCAAGGCGTGGATCTTCGTGAGGTACGCTTTCTGCGCGAATGGAAGGAACTGTCGGTATATATCTTCGCCGCCGGCGATGAATATTTCATCCGCTCCGGCGGCTCGCCGCGCTGCCGCGATAGCGTGCGCGATCGAATGCACGACAATCGCGCCGTCGGCCTGGTAGTCCGTCTGTCGTGTCACGACGATATTGGTGCGCGCTCTGAGCGGACGAGACCTTTCCGGTATCGATTCCCAGTTCTTGCGCCCCATGATGACCGGGTGTCCGGTCGTGAGCCGCTTGAATCGCGCGAGGTCGCTCGGGAGGTGCCAGGGAAGCTTGTTGTCTCGCCCGATAACTCCGTTCTTCGCCACTGCAGCGATAAGTGAAAGAACGCTTTCCGATTGCATGGTAAATCTCCTTGTGTCGGTTGTCTGCAGCCATATTCCTGCCGAAGGAGCCGTGTGTCAATATTTGCGCCCCGTCCGCAAAGGGCGTACAGTCCGTCCGGGTAATTTCGCTCATTTTCCGGAGGATTGTGATGAAGCAGTACCTTGAGTTAGAACGACTTATTCTGGAGTGCGGACACAAGAAATCCGACCGCACCGGTACGGGGACGCTCAGCGTCTTCGGCTACCAGATGCGCTTCGATCTCGCTGCGGGTTTCCCGCTTTTGACGACGAAGAAACTGCATCTACCCTCTATTGTCTACGAGCTACTGTGGTTCTTGCGCGGTGATACCAACATCCGCTACCTGCAAAAGAACAACGTGCGTATATGGGACAAATGGGCTGACGAGGATGGTGAACTGGGGCCGGTGTATGGAGCGCAGTGGCGGAGGTGGCCGAGGCTCATGCATGTCCCGGCACATATTGAAGGTGCCGAGTGGGTTCCGGACCATCACAAGATCGAGTACATCGATCAGATCCTCGAGACAGTGAAGCTGCTCAAGCATAATCCCGACTCGCGGCGCATCATGGTAACGGCGTGGAATCCTGCTGATCTCTCGGAGATGAAGCTCCCACCCTGCCACTGTCTTTTCCAGTTTTATGTGGCCGGCGGCAAGCTCAGTTGCCAGCTGTATCAGCGGAGCTGCGACGTCTTCCTCGGCGTGCCGTTCAACATCGCCTCCTACGCGCTCCTCACCATGATGTTCGCGCAAGTGTGTGGGCTCGAATTGGGCGAGTTCATCTGGACTGGCGGCGATACGCATCTTTACCTGAATCATCTTGATCAGGCGAGAATGCAGCTTACGCGCGAGCCGCGGACGCTTCCGGTGATGAAGCTCAATCCGGACGTGAAGGATATCTTCGATTTCCGGTACGAAGACTTCACTCTGGAGGGGTACGACCCGCATCCCGCCATCCCGGCGCCGGTGGCGGTCTGAATGGCATTCTGCAGTTCTTTCACGCGGCGACTCCGGTCGCCGCTCTTCCTTTTCATGCTGGTTTGCTTTTTATATTTCCGGCGCGTACAGTGCGCTCGGGTTGCATCTTTCATCAATCAGGAACTTAGACACAGGAAAGGAGAGAAATTATGGCCGGCATCAAGTCAGACCGGTGGATTCGTCGCATGGCGGCGGAACACAGGATGATCGAACCGTTCGAATCGGGGCAAGTAAGACGGCCGGGCTCCGAAAAGGTTGTGTCCTACGGCGTTTCTAGCTACGGCTATGACATACGCTGTGCCGACGAATTCAAGATATTCACCAATATCAATACAACCATCGTTGACCCGAAAAAATTTGATCCGAACAGCTTCGTTGATTTCACGGGAGAAATTTGCATCATACCGCCAAATTCGTTCGCGCTCGCTCGCTCACACGAGTTCCTTCGAATTCCAAGGCAGGTGCTAACAATCTGCTTGGGCAAATCGACGTATGCGCGTTGCGGCATCGTTGTTAACGTCACTCCGCTCGAGCCGGAATGGGAAGGACATATCACGTTGGAGTTTTCCAACACGACACCCTTACCGGCGAAGATTTACGCCTTTGAAGGAGTGGCGCAGCTTCTCTTTTTCGAAGCTGACGCGGATGATATTTGCGAAACGTCATACAAGGATCGCGACGGCAAGTATCAAGGGCAAAGAGGAGTTACCGTCCCGAAATGTTGAGGTACTTACATCCCCGCTGCGGCGCAAGCCGCTGCGGGGATTCTCTTTTATGTATCCCCGGATTCGTGTAGGATGCCCCCAGGTCAACCACAAGGAGTTGTGTC
>JAJXUR010000051.1 GCA_021782715.1 bacterium | reverse complement strand
CTCGTGACGCTTGTCATCCGGATATTGAAATAGCTGGAGTAGGGAAGAGAGGGGTGGGTAAAACCCGTTTGCGGCGCGTGCGGCGTGCTATCCTCTTCCCTATGAGACGGAAAAGAAGCTGGGGGAAAAATCTTGAGATATACGCATTCTGGACCGGATTTGTCAGTACGATTATCAGCTTGATTCAGGTCGTCGTCATTGCGCTCAAGTAAAGAAAAGGGGAGATAGAAAGAAGCCTCCCGCGAGGCTTCTTTCTAAAGTGCGCACAATATATCTTTTGCGCAGAATACCGAGTTGCCTCTACCCTGCGTGGATATCTTATTATCGCGGCTGTATTGGTGATTGGATGCCGGTCTCGAGGCCGGTCATATCTATCGGGCCGAACTCTTTCTCGTACCGTTCAATCATCTTCTGAAGTTGTTCCGAGAATCCTTTGGCGCTCTGCGGGAGAAGCAAGAACGCAGAGTCGTCATTTCCCGAGGAGAATCCGAAGAAGAACCATGCCTTATTGTTATTAAGGTGTGTTCGATCGGCTATAAGCTTTGGCATCTTGTTGAAGTCCATAGGAGTCATTGTACCGCATAATGAACCGTTCCCCCATTCTCGGTCTCGGCGAGCCGAGATTCCGTCGGGCGCGACTCACTTGAGCGGAGGACGAATCCAGAATGTCGTCCATTGCCATGCCTGCAAGAGAAGATGTCCGAGGTAAGCGAAGTTTTCCTGGCCGGCAGGAGAATTGACGATTGCTTGGATGCTGATGCCAAAGAAAGATAATGCGAGGAGAAGGACGAGAGCCCAGAAAATGGTTCGAAGCATGCTGAACATAGGTGCTTGTATTATACAACAAGCAGGACGGCGAGGCTTTAGAGATATGACAGTGGATTGAGATAGGCCGTGAGCGTGGCGACCGGCATAGTAGCGTCAGCGCAGCCGATAGTCGCGCCGCGGAATTGGCGGAGCGTCATGATTTCGGTTCCCTCGCTCGCGTACACGCCGAAATGCAGGTGCGGTCCGGTCGCATAGCCGGTCATGCCGGAGAGGCCGAGTACCTGGCCCGTTACCACTGACTGCCCTTTCGAGACGTCGATCTCAGAAAGATGAGCATACATCGTGTTGATGCCGTTGCCATGGATGAGCATGACCCATTTCCCGAAGGAGTAGCATTGATGGCCTCGTGAGTCGTGTACGAGGTCGGTGTTGCCAGTGGCAAGGACGGTGCCGGCGAGCGCTGCATGAACCGGCGTGCCGATTGGTGCCGCGATGTCGATGCCGTCATGGCCATGGCCGCTGTAGATCTGCGGATTCGCAGTGGCGAACGGCGTGTTGCCGAAGTATTGCGTGATGCAGAAGAGATTCCCGAAGATATTCTTGCGCTGGCTGCAATTGAACATGAAGGCGGTGCTGAAGGGCCACGAGAGGATGCCGGTGCCGACTTTCGGCAGGAGCCCCGGGT
Source organism: bacterium (assembly GCA_021782715.1). Classification (GTDB taxonomy): domain Bacteria; phylum Patescibacteriota; class Minisyncoccia; order Phycocordibacterales; family Phycocordibacteraceae; genus C7867-001. The sequence goes on along the minus strand of JAJXUR010000051.1, from coordinate 2,155 downwards.
GCACGATGAGGTTCAGCTGGCTCTGGAGATTGACGAGTTCCGACTCAAATGACTTCTCCGATGCTTGCTTCTGGGCGATGATCTGCTGATAGTTCGATTCCTGGTTCTTAGTCTGTGTCAGGAGTTGTTGCTGGGCGGCTTTGCTCGCATCGACGGATCGCTTCTGGAGCGTTATGGCTTGCTGGAGCGCGAGCAGGCTTGCTTTCGCGGCGGTCACTTGGTCGCGGTTCGTGGCGAGCGCGGTTCGGGTAGCGCGCAAATCAGAGATGTTGTTTCCAAGCGCTTGATTGAATTGGATCGCTTGATCGGCCGTCTGCCATGCGTCACCGAGCGTGCCGGCGGAGATGAGCTGTGCTACGAGAGGGACCTGCTCTGATTCGGTGATACTGCGGAGCTGCTTCGCAATCGCGTCCTGATCGGTGGCGATGGCGGACTCCTTGTCGCCAATCGAAAGGGTGAGCTTCTGTATTTCCAGGTTGGCCGATGCGATCTTGTTCTGCGTCACTTTGATCTGTGCCGCGAGCTGCTGTTGAGAGAGCGAGAGCGAACGGATGGTTGATTGGAGGGTGTTCTTCTTCGCACCGACGGCATCGAGCTGCCTCTGAAGGGCTGCAATATCGGACTCGAGTGAGTTTATCTGTTGTTGGTTCGCATCTATCTGAGTCTGTACATCAGATGCGGCGTCGGCGTGCGTGTGCTGCGGGCTGCCGAACATCCCGCTCATGACGCAAATGAAAAAAAAGAGCGGGAGTCTGAGACGCTTCATTCCCCCAGTATAGCAATAGCTTTTCGTACGCGCGAAAGTGACTCCGCCTTCCCGAGTATCGAGATGAGCGTGAAGGGGTCGGGCGACCGCTCCGCCCCGGAGAGCGCGTAGCGGAGCGGCCAGAGGACGGCGCCGCGACCTCCCTTCCCTCTCGCCTCTTCAGCGTCGGCGAGGGGCGTAAGCGCTTCTTTTGCAGTCTCGGCAGAAACGCCCTCAGGGAGCGATTGTATGGCCTCAGAGAGGCTTTCTAGGGCGATTTTGGTCATCCCGAGGCGGTCTGAAGGCTCTTTGGCAGCGAGCTTTTCTCGGTCAATCTCTGGCTCTTTGAAGAGGCAGGAGAGCTCGCCTTCGAGCAGCTGTTTCGCTTCCTCTAGGGTACGTGCGCGCTCTTTGAGGAGGGGCATCGTCTTGAGCTGTCTCTCGGGAGTTGCGCCACTGCCCAGGTTCGTGACGACGCCGAGCGTGAATAGAAGGTCGGTATCTGATAATTCCCGCATCCAGTGCTGATTGATTGACTTAAGTTTCGTTTCGTCGAAGCTTGCTCCTGAAATCTGGATACGAGCAAGGTCGAAAGCTTGTATGAGTTCGCTCGGTGAGAAGAACTCTTGTTCAGTGCCGGGGTTCCATCCGAGAAGGGCGAGATAGTTCATCATCGCTTCGGGCAGGTAGCCTTCGGCGCGATAGTCGAGAATGTCTTTCGCGCCGTCGCGCTTGGAGAGTTTTTTCTTACCATCGGGACCGAGGATGACCGGCATCGTGACGAAGGCCGGCGGCATCGCGCCGAGCGCTTCGTAGAGCGAGAGGAATTTCGGTGTCGATGAGATGAACTCTTCGCCGCGCATCACATGCGTGACGCCCATCAGGATATCGTCGACGATATGCGCGAAATTGTACGTCGGATACCCGTCGCTCTTGATGAGTATGAAATCATCGATGGCCTCTTCCCCGGCTGAGAGGTGCCCGCGGACGATATCGTCCCATTCATAGCGTGCGATGCGCGGAGCGCGGAAACGAAGCGGTTGGGAACCATCCCACGCTTCGTTTGAGGCAGGTCGATGATCACGAAAAAGGAATGGCCGTTTCTCTGTCGCTGCTTTTCCGCGCAACGCTTCAAGCTCGCTCTCGGTATACGGATCGGGGTACGCATGCCCTGCCGCGATGAGTCTTTGCGCATAGTCGCGATATCGTTCGAGTCGCTCCGATTGAAGATAGGGCGCATGGGGGCCGCCCTTATCGACCCCTTCGTCCCATTCGATGCCGAGCCAGGTAAGCGATTCGATGATGTGCGGGATGGAACCGGCGACCTCGCGCTCTTTATCCGTGTCCTCGATGCGCAGGATGAATCTCCCGCCGTGTTTTCGTGCAAAGAGCCATGCGTAAAGCGCCGTG
>JAJXUR010000050.1 GCA_021782715.1 bacterium | reverse complement strand
AGAGATTGCCGCATGGACGCCTGACGTGGGTGCTGCGGAGACGGGCATCGTGCGTGCGACCGGCGACGGCATCGCGGAGATCGACGGCCTGTCGAATGTCGCGATGAGCGAGATGGTGCTCTTCGACCCGACTTTCGATCGTACCCTTTCTGAGGCGCTCAAAGACCCGGCCCCTATCTACGGTCTCGTGCTCAACCTCGAGGAAGACGGCGTACGCGCCGTCATCCTCGGCGAGGCCTCGAAAGTCTACGAGGGCATGCTCGTGCGGCGACTCGGGCGTCTCCTCTCGATCCCGGTCGGCGATTCGCTCGTCGGACGTGTCGTGAACCCGCTCGGCGAGCCGGTCGACGGCAAGGGTGCCACCGGCGCTACGGACGTGCGCTCCATCGAACGCGAAGCGTACGGCGTTATCGATCGGGCGCCGGTGAATGTGCCGCTGCATACCGGCATCAAAGCGGTGGACGCGATGATCCCGATCGGTCGCGGCCAACGCGAGCTCATCATCGGCGACCGCGGTACCGGCAAGACCAGCATCGCCATCGATACGATTATCAACCAGAAGAGCGAGCCAGCCGCGACGCGCCCCATTTGCATCTACGTTGCTATCGGTCAGAAGGAGTCGAAGACGGCGAAGATCGTCGCCGAGCTCGAGAGCCGCGGTGCGATGGCCTATACTATCGTCGTGACCGCCCCGGCGTCTGCGCCGGCCGCGCTCCAGTTCCTCGCGCCGTTTGCTGGGGCGACCATCGGCGAATATTTCATGGAACAAGGGAAGGACGCGCTCGTCATCTATGACGACCTCTCGAAGCAAGCCGTCGCGTACCGCCAGATGTCCCTCTTGCTTCGCCGCCCGCCTGGCCGCGAAGCGTATCCGGGCGATATCTTCTATCTGCATTCGCGTCTCCTTGAGCGTGCGGCGAAGCTCTCGAAGGAACGAGGCGGCGGGTCGCTCACTGCGCTCCCAATCATCGAGACGCAGGAAGGCGATGTGTCGGCCTACATCCCGACGAACGTCATTTCCATCACTGACGGTCAGATATATCTCGAAGCCGACCTCTTCAACAAGGGCCAGCGCCCGGCTATCAATGTCGGCATCTCGGTCTCGCGCGTGGGAAGCGCCGCGCAGACGAAAGCGATGAAGAAAGTCTCGGGCACAATCAAGCTCGAGCTCGCGCAGTTCCGCGAACTCGAAGCCTTCATGCAGTTCTCGAGCGACCTCGATGCCGACACGAAGAAGAGTATCGATTCCGGCCGCCGCATGACCGAGATCCTGAATCAGGGCCGCGGTGTGCCGCTTCCGTTCGAGATGGAATCCGCGATCATCTTCGCCGCGACGAACGGCTATCTTGACGGCGTCCCGGCAGCAGAGATCGGTGCGGTCGAGGCGAAGCTGCAGGAGTATCTCTCGCGCGAGGCGGGCGGCGTGCTCATGGCGATCAAGGAGTCGAAGGAGATCCGTGAGGATTCCGACACGACGCTTCGCGCGAAACTCGAAGCCTTCATCGCCCGCTCCGCAACCTTACAAGGTTCAACCTTGTAAAAATCGGAGGCGTATATACAAGGCTATATGGCATTGAAGGACATCAAGACGAAGATCGCCGCGACGCACCGCACGCACAAGGTGACGCGGGCTATGGAGGCCGTCTCGGCGGTGAAGATGCGCAAGACGCAGGGGGCGGCGCTCGCCGGCCGCCCGTACGCGCGCGCGGCGCTCGGGATACTCGCGCGGCTCTCCGGCTCCGCCGATCTTGCTCGTCATCCGCTCGCGGCGGTCAGACCACCGTCGAAGATTGCTCTCGTCATCCTCACGAGCGACAAGGGGCTCGCGGGCGCGCTCAATAGCGGCGTCATCAAGGCAGCCGCCGATGCTGTTGCTCTCTACGCTCCCGACGCGGTTACCGTGTATGCCTACGGCAAGAAAGGCGAGGAGTATTTCGCGCGCCGCGGCTACCGCATCGCGCGCGCATTCGAGAATAAGGCCGATGCTATCGAGCTTCCGCTCATGGAGGAGCTCGTGGCGGAACTCTCCCGCGGCTTCGCTGACGCCGCCTATGACGAAGTGCTCGTCGCGTACAGCAACTTCAAATCAACCTTCGAGCAGATGCCGTCGGTGCGTCGTCTGCTTCCGCTTACTATCGAGGACGTGACGCGACTCGTGCACGATATCGTGCCGGAGAAGGGGAAGTGGAGCGAGACGCGTACGATAGCGTCGCCGGCCGCGTATGCGACCGAGCCGGAGGACGCCGACGTGCTCGACATCCTTGTGCCGCGACTTGTCGCCGTCTCGCTCTATCACTTGCTGCTCGAGTCGAAGGCTTCTGAGCATTCGGCGCGCATGGTGGCGATGAAGAGCGCGAGCGACAAGTCGAAGGAGGTCGCGCATGATCTCACACGGCTTTTCAATAAGATCCGCCAGGCGGCCATTACGCGTGAGGTATCGGAGATTATCAGCGGACGCGAGGCATTAGCAACATAACTTTACTTGTATGAAAAACGGAATCATCACAGAGATCATCGGCCCGATCGTCGACATCCATTTCAAGGAGTCGCGTCCGGCTATTGCTGATGCGCTCGTCATCGAGAAGAACGATTTGCACGGACGCCTCACGCTCGAAGTCGCGTCGCACCTCGGTCTCGACCGCGTGCGCGCCATTTCGATGAATGAGACCGCCGGCCTCACGCGCGGCGAGACGGTTACCGCTACCGGAGCGCCGATCAGCGTGCCGGTGGGCGAGGCGACCCTCGGACGCCTCTTCAATGTGCTCGGCGAGCCGGTCGACGGCAAGGGCGCGATGGCCGCTGATGCGAAGCGCCTCCCGATTCATCGCGCGCCGCCGACCTTCGACGAGCAGACGACCAAAGCCGAGATCTTCGAGACCGGCATCAAGGCCATTGACCTCATCATTCCTTTCTTGAAGGGCGGGAAGGTGGGCCTCTTCGGCGGCGCCGGCGTGGGGAAGACCGTTCTCATACAGGAGCTCATCAGGAACGTCGCGACCGAGCACGGCGGCTACTCCGTTTTCGCCGGCGTCGGCGAGCGCGTGCGCGAAGGCAACGACCTCTATCACGAGATGGCCGATTCCGGCGTGCTCGAAAAGACCGCTCTCGTCTTCGGACAGATGAATGAGGTGCCGGGTGCTCGCGCCCGCGTCGCCCTCACCGGTCTCACGCAGGCCGAATACTTCCGCGACGAGGGCGGTAAGGACGTGCTCTTCTTCATGGACAACGTCTTCCGTTTCATCCAGGCGGGTTCGGAAGTCTCGTCGCTCCTCGGTCGCGTGCCGAGTGCCGTGGGCTACCAGCCGACGCTTGCAGAAGAGATGGGCAAGCTCCAAGAGCGCATCACCTCCACCAAGAAAGGCTCCATCACGTCGGTACAGGCCGTCTATGTGCCAGCCGACGACCTCACCGATCCGGCGCCGGCGACGACGTTCGCCCACCTCGACGGCACCGTGGTGCTCTCGCGCGCTCTCGCCTCGCTCGGCATCTATCCGGCTATCGATCCGCTCGAGTCCTCGAGCGCGGCGCTCACGCCCGAGATTGTCGGTGAAGAACACTATCGCGTCGCTTCAAAGGTGAAGCAGGTGCTCCAGCGTTACAAGTCGCTCCAGGACATCATCGCCATCCTCGGTATCGAGGAGCTCTCCGAGGACGACAAACAGACCGTGTATCGCGCGCGCAAACTCCAGAAGTTCCTCTCGCAGCCGTTCTTCGTCGGCGAACCGTTCACCGGCATGCCCGGCGTGTATGTCTCGCGCGAAGAGACCGTACGGGGCTTCAAAGAGATTG
>JAJXUR010000049.1 GCA_021782715.1 bacterium | reverse complement strand
GATTTGGAGAGTTCTTCGATGTCCATATATATGTATAATGCTACCTCTGCGTATCGCTGTCAATAAACGTTACCGCTTCACGGAGTGCCTCAGCAAACCGGGTGATATCGCGAGCGCGAGTACGCGGTCCCCACGAAATCCGCAAGGTCGCACGAGCTTCTTCCGCGGAGCCGGTGAGCACGAAAACCGCTCGTGAACCCTCCTCAGAATCAGTTTCGCACGCGCTCTTCGTCGATACCGCAAACCCTGCTTCATCAAGAAGAGCGACGAGGTAATCCGTATCCCGCCCGGGAAACGAGAGGTTCAGTACCTGTGGCGCCTGCGAGCGGCCTTCGTGTACCGATACGTTCGGAATCGTGCTTGTGATGTGACTGATGAGTCTCGCCCGATCACGCTCAGCGGTCGCACGGAATGTTGCTCTGCCATCGCCAGCAGCACGGAGCGCTACTGCAAATTTTCTTGCAAGCTCTGGAGCCTCAGTGCCCGGACGAAGTCCCCGCTCCTGCCCGCCGCCTCGATAGAACGGAGCCATCAGTATCGTCCGGTGCGCGATGAGTACGCCGCATCCGTGCAGCGGACCGACCTTTGAAGCATCAAACGAGAGCAGATCGGCGCCGAAATGATCGCGAGTAATCTTCTCAGTCAAGGGCGCCTGGCTTGCGTCGACGTGCAGCACCGCCGCCGTACGGAATTTCTTCAAGACATCGGCAACCTCGCGGGTATTCCACACGACGCCCGTCTCACCGCAGACCGCTTCCATAGCAACAAGCACCGTCTCGGGTCGAATCATTTTCGCGAGCACTTCAGTATCGACGCGATAGTCCTTGATTGGGAGCGCTTCAATCGTGATTCCTTCTGCCTCAAGCAGCTTCATATTCTCCACGATAGAGGCATGCGCGCTCGGCAGATAAAGGACATGCATATTATTCCTCCCTGGCGACGCGAGGCCCGTGAGCGCACGCCGTGAGCGCACGTATCCGAGGATGGCGAGCGCATTGCTCTCCGTCGCGCCGCTCGTGAAGATGACGTCGTCTGATTGCACCTCGATGAGCCGCGCGATGGTCGTCCGCGCGTCCTCCAGGACCTTCTTCGCCTGCCGCCCCTCTTCATGAGGTGACGACGGATTGCCGGCGAGGCCGGCCGCATAATCGAGATACGTTCTCCGCTTCCCAAACATATCTTCATTCTACACGAGTCCCATCTGAAAATACCTCGCGTACGATTCGATTGCAGTTATGCCGTTTTTGTGATGAAATAGAGCCATTATGGCGCGTATCGCACGACCGCCCGTCATCGCGGTGATGGGCCACATAGATCACGGAAAGTCGTCTCTTCTGGATTACATCCGGAAGGCGAGCGTCGTTGCGGGCGAAGCCGGCGGCATCACTCAGCACGTCGCCGCTTACATCGCGCTCCACGGAGGCCGCCCCGTCACTTTCCTCGATACGCCCGGGCACGAAGCGTTCAAGGCGCTCCGCACGCGCGGCGCTGCCGCCGCGGACATCGCCATCCTCGTCGTCGCGGCGGACGAAGGTGTGATGCCGCAGACACTCGACGCGCTCGACGCCATCAAAGAAGCCAACATCCCTTTCATCGTCGCCATCACGAAGATCGATAAGAATAACGCGGATATCGAGCGCGCGAAGCTGTCACTCGTCGAACATGGCGTCTATATCGAGGGTATGGGCGGCGACGTCGCCTACGCACTCGTATCATCGAAGACCGGCGAGGGTGTGCCTGAGCTCCTCGATCTCGTCCTCCTTACGGCAGACATCATTGAGCTTACTGCCGACAGCGACGCGACCGCAACTGGTTTCGTGCTTGAATCGACCCAAGACCAGAGGCGCGGCGCCTCGGCGACACTGATTGTGAAAGACGGCACGCTCACGCAAGACGGATTCGTCGTCGCGGGCGATGCGTATGCACCGATACGGTTCATCGAAGATTTCCTCGGGAAGCGCGTGGAGCAAGCCGGACCGTCTGAACCGGCGCGCATCTCCGGGTTCAGCAAGCTGCCTGCGGCTGGCTCCCTCTTCAGCATCGCGAAAAATAAGAAGGCGGCCGAGGCTGAGGCGTCGAAGAATGCGAGTCTGATCGCGGCCGCACCGGAGCGCGAGGAGACCGCCGAGGGTATCGCTCTACTCCCGCTCATCGTGAAGACCGACGTCGCCGGGTCCATCGACGCCATCGTCCACGAATTCAAGAAGATCACGCATGAACGTGCGGCTATCCGCATCATCGCCTCCGGCGTAGGCAACGTCTCAGAGAACGACGTGAAGACCGCCAACGCCTCCGGCGGCACCATCATCGCCTTTAATACCGGGACCGACGCGGTCGCACGCGACCTCGCCGAGCGCGACCATGTCACCATCCTCTCGTTCTCAATCATCTATGAACTCGCCGAACAGGTGGCGAATCTGCTCAAGGAACGCGCGCCCGCAGAAACCGGTGAGAAAGAACTCGGCCGCGCGAAAGTACTCAAGGCTTTTTCCTCGAGCGCGAAGAAGCAGGTGCTCGGCGCACGCTACCTCGCCGGCACCCTCACGCTCGGCGACCGCGTGAAGCTCATTCGCGGCGATGAGGAGATTGCGCGCGGCAGCATCACTAACCTGCAGCAGGCGCGCATCGATACAAAGGAGATCAGGGTCGAGGGAGATTTCGGCATCGAGATTGAAGCGCGAGAGAGCGCTGTCTACGGCGATGAACTCGTCGCATTCGCCGCCGCACAAGCATGATCGGCCCTGCTGACAGGAAAGGGCGCATGACCGAAATCATCGCGCGAGAAGCCGCCCAGTTCATCACGCGCGAAGCAGGAAGCGACTCGCTCATCACCGTCATACGAGCGGAGTCCGCCGCGCATGGTGATCGCGTCCTCGTTTTCGTAAGCATCTTCCCTGAGGAGAAAGCCCAGGCCGCACTCAACTTCCTTGAGCGGCATCGCGAAGCATTCTCGGACCACTTGAAATCACATGCGCGCTTACGCCCTCTACCGCGCGTCGACTTCCTCCTCGATAATCGCGAGGCAACGGGTGCGCCACTTACCGAAATACCGAAAAGTTAGTATCATTGGAGAATCGGCCAGGTGGTGAAGTGGTAACACAGCGCTCTGCAAAAGCGCGATGCGCGGGTTCAATTCCCGCCCTGGCCTCCAAGAGGTACTATGTAAATAGTATTGCCGAGATGGCGGAATGGTAGACGCACAGGACTTAAAATCCTGAGAGGGCCTAAAAACCTTCGTGTGGGTTCGAGTCCCACTCTCGGCACAATCAAGACTATTGAAGAGTAGACGTCCATCGTGTAGAGTTCGGAGTAACGCACCTATAGCTCAGTTGGTAGAGCAGCTCCCTCTTAAGGAGACGGTCCCTGGTTCGAGCCCAGGTAGGTGCACCAAACGGCTTTCACTTGCTATAGTTTCCACAGCGCTGGGGTGGCGAAATTGGTAGACGCACGAGCCTTAGGAGCTCGCGGGGCAACCCATGGGAGTTCGAGTCTCCCCTCCAGCACAGGAACTGCCGGCATCTGATTCTTGACAAAAGTCAATAATCGTGTATCATGCACTCCAGAGTGCAGCTCTTTCTGCTGCCGACAACCACGGAGGTATCATAATGTTAATCATCTTCATCGAAGTCATGGTCATCCTGACCGTGCTCTTCTTCCTGGTATGCGCCAGGATTGTCAAGGAAAACGATTATTGTGTCATCGAGCGGTTCGGGAAATTCCACGACGTCTGGCTTTCTGGCCTGCACTTCTTGATCCCGGGCATCGATACGGTCCGTGTCTCAGGGGACCTCAAAGCTGATGCGCCACAACTATGGCCGGATACCGCGACCAAGCTTAACTTCGCATGCGGTTCTGACGCTCATGTTCATGCCGAATTCAATTACACGATAAGTAAGGCGGGCATGACGAAA
>JAJXUR010000048.1 GCA_021782715.1 bacterium | reverse complement strand
CTGCTTGAGGTGCTCAAGAGCCTCCTGTCGGAGAAACCCGGCTCGTTCTTCCTGCTGAACGGCTATGCCGCCGGCTACGCGCCGCGCGCCTTCGCACAGGCGATCGAGAGCGTCTTCGGCGAGACCGGCGGCGAATGCGGCGAGCTTTTCATACAAGAATCGAAGTCGGAGCGCGTCATCCCCGCCGGCATCTACGTGCGCTTCGTGCGATAAGCGGTACACTGATGCCATGCCTCATCAACAGACAGTAATCCTCTATCACGGCAAATGCCCCGATGGTTTCGGCGGCGCCTATGCCGCCTGGAAGAAATTCGGTGATTCGGCTGAGTACATCCCGATGCAATACGGCAAACCGATACCTGAACATATGGAAGGTCGTGATATCTATTTCGTCGATTTCTGTTTTGATAGAGAGAAAATGAACGCGCTTACCAGGATAGCAAAATCAATCACCGTGCTCGATCATCATGAAGGCGTGCGCGATGTAGCCACATCGTTCCCTGGCGTATTCGACCCAAATCGCTCAGGGGCGACCATCGCATGGGAATATTTCCATCCGCATACGCCTGCGCCTTTCCTTTTTGAATATCTCGAGGATTATGATCTCTACCGTTTTACTCTTCCCGACACGAAAGCGCTCAATGCGTATCTCACGCTCGAACCGTATGACTTTGAACGGTGGGATGAGATCGTCACGGCGCTCGAGCAACCGGAACAGCGAAATACACTCATCGAACGCGGCCGCATCTACGCCGAGCATACCGATAAACTCATAGCTCATATCGGCGCGAGCGCTGACCTCGTCGAATTCGAGGGACACACGGTATACCTTTCCGGAACTGTGCTGCAGGCCTTCACCGACTACCTCGGTCATGAACTCGCCACGAAGCAGCCGCCATTCGCGATCATGGTACGCCCGGTCGCTGATGGCTTGCGCGTATCGCTCCGTAGCGTCGGCGATTTCGATGTCGCCGTACTCGCCCGCATATACGGCGGCAACGGGCATCCAGGCGCTGCGGCATTCCGCCTCGCCTGGGGCGCGCCGATCCCGTGGAAAGCCATACCGAAAGAAGATGAACATCCTCGCGATTGAAACCAGCTGCGACGAGACCGCGATTGCGGTCGTCGATGCCACGGGCGATGAAAAAAGCGCATCATTCACCGTACTGGGAAATGCGCTCCTCTCGCAGATAGAGATCCACCGGGAATACGGCGGCGTCTTTCCTGCCCTCGCCAAACGCGAGCACGCGAAGAACCTCGTTCCTTTGCTCGACGCAGCGCTCGAAGAGGCGGAGCTTCTGCATGAAGACACGCAGGCGATTCCGGAGGAGACACGAAGCAGGGTCGCGGAGCTTCTCGCGCGCGAGCCCGGCCTCGCCGAGGCATTCTTCGATTTCGTATCCGAATGCGAGCCGCCCGCGATCGACGCGATCGCTGTCACGGCTGGCCCCGGCCTCGAGCCGGCGCTCTGGGTCGGCATCAATTTCGCCAAGGCGCTCGCGCTCGTGTGGAGCAAGCCACTCGTCGCCGTGAATCATATGGAGGGACACATCATGGCGGCTCTCGCGACAGAGCCGCCGCAGAACACAGCAGATACGCCGCGAATTTCTACAAGGTTCAACCTTGTCATTGAAGAGGTGAAGATGCCGGTGCTTGCCCTCCTCATCTCGGGCGGCCATACCGAGCTCGTCCTCATGAAGACGTGGCTCACCTATGAGATGGTCGGGCAGACGAAGGACGATGCGGTCGGCGAGGCTTTCGACAAGGTCGCACGCATGCTCGGCCTGCCCTACCCGGGCGGCCCCGAGATCTCGCGCCTCGCCGAGTATTCAAGATCCGACCTTGAATCCGATTCCGAAGGTCGGACCTTGGAATTCAAATTGCCGCGACCGATGCTCGCCGACGCGACCTGCGACTTCTCCTTCTCGGGACTGAAGACCGCGGTACTCTACCTCTTGAAAAAGAATCCTGACATGAGCGAGCGAGGGAAGCAGCACGTCGCGCGCGAGTTCGAGAACGCCGTGACTGAGGTGCTCTGGAAGAAGACTGCGCGCGCGCTCGAAGAGACCGGCGCACAGACCCTCGTCCTCGGCGGCGGCGTCTCGGCCAACACGCACATCCGCCGCACCTTCGCTAAGGCTATGCAGGAGGAGTTCACCGCTGTGGAGCTCCGCATCCCCTCCGCCACGCTCACCACCGACAACGCCATCATGATAGCCCTCGCCGGCTTCTACCGTGCGCTCCGCGAGGAAATTATCCCCGACGACCTTGCTGCTTCCGGTAACCGTTCGCTCGCGTAATCACCTGTATTTGCTATATTTTAGAGGCAATGGACCCTAAATTCCTGAAGCCCTATAACGCCCAAGAGACCGAGACTCGCATTTACACTGAGTGGGAGGAGAGCGGTCTTTTCAATCCGGACGAGTGCATCGCTCAGGGCGTAACTTCACCGGACGCTGAACCCTACTCAATCGTGCTCCCGCCGCCCAACGTCACCGGTCGCCTCCACATGGGCCACGCGCTCATGCTCGCTATCGAGGACTCTCTCGTGCGCTATAAGCGCATGCGCGGGCATCGCACGCTCTGGATCCCCGGCACCGATCACGCTGCCATCGCGACGCAGTCGGTCGTCGAGAAGCAGATCAAGAAAGACGATGGGAAGAGCCGCCACGACCTTGGGCGCGAAGAACTGCTCAGACGAGTCGAGGTATTCGCCGCAGAGAGCCATGACACCATCATCGGACAGCTGAAGACGATGGGTGCTTCGCTCGATTGGTCGCGTGAAGCGTTCACGCTCGATGAGACGCGTTCCCGTGCTGTGCGTACCGTCTTCAAGATGATGTACGATGCCGGCCTCATCTACCGCGGCAATCGCATCGTGAACTGGGACCCGAAAGGCCAGACCACCATCTCCGATGATGAGATAGTCTATGAAGAGCGCGCAGCGAAACTCTATACCTTCCGCTATAGCAAAGACTTCCCCATCTCCATCGCGACGACACGCCCCGAGACGAAAGTCGGCGATGTGGGCGTGGCCGTACATCCGGATGACATTCGCTACAAAGCATTCGTCGGCAAAGAATACGACGCTGTCTTCTGCGACGTGCCAATTCACATCAAGGTCGTCGCCGACAAGGACGTCGACCCCGCCTTCGGCACCGGTGCCGTGGGCCTCACACCAGCACACAGCCAGATTGACTGGGAGATAGCCGATCGTCACGAACTCTCGCACGAAGTCATCGTCATCAATGAATACGCGAAGATGACCGTGCCAGGCCGCCTCGAGGGAAAGAAGACGACCGAAGCGCGCGATGCGGTCGTCGAGTGGCTCACGGGCGAGGGTCTCTTAGAAAAAGAAGAGGACATCATGCAAAACGTCTCCACCGCCGAGCGCACCGGCGGCATCATCGAGCCTCTGCCGAAGCTGCAGTGGTGGATCGAGGTGAACAAGGAAGTCCCCGGCCGGGGCAAGACGCTCAAAGAACTCATGCTCGAGGCAGTGCGCGGCGGAGAAATCGCTATCATCCCGGACTACTTCGAGAAAGCCTACTTCCACTGGATTGATAACCTGCACGACTGGTGCATCAGCCGACAAATCTGGTACGGCCATCGCGTCCCGGTCTGGTACCGAGGCGAGGAAATCGTCGTCGGTGAGGCGCCGGGGGGCGAAGGATGGGTACAAGACGAAGACACGCTTGATACGTGGTTCTCTTCGGGACTCTGGACCTTCTCGACCCTCGGCTGGCCGGAACAAACCAATGATTTCAAAACGTACCACCCGACCAATCTCATCGAGACCGGCTACGATATCCTTTTCTTTTGGATTGCGCGCATGATCCTCATGACTGAATTCACGCTCGGAACTATCCCGTTCAAAACCATCTATCTCCATGGCCTCGTGCGCGATGCGCAAGGGCGCAAGATGAGCAAGTCGCTCGGCAACAACATGGACCCGCTCGACGTCGCGGCGAAATTCGGCGCGGACGCTGCAAGGATGGCGCTCATCGTCGGCAATACACC
>JAJXUR010000047.1 GCA_021782715.1 bacterium | reverse complement strand
GGATCATCATCGGATCGAGATGCACGCACGCGAGCAAGAAGTCGAGCATTGGAGTGCAGTATACCCTGTGAGATATCCCATCCAAAGTACAGCCTGTGAATCGAAATTAGTATCTTACGGGGTATACTGTAGGAAATGGAATCAGTACCCTCGTTGTCCACGCCTGAAGAAGAGCTCGCGTATTTGCGCGAGCAGGTCGCGCTCAAGGAAGCCGCGCTCGCAGAGAGCGGCGCATCGGAGGAGCGTGTAAAAATAATTTCCGAGAAGATATACGAGCACCACGCAGCACCGGCAGAAGTGCTCGCCCCCGAGTATCGGCTGAGTGAGGCGACGAAAGCGAACGAAGCGGAGGCGCTTCTCGCCGAACTCGGCCTCGGTCGTTCTGAAGAGGCAGTGAAAAGTCTCATACAGGCGATGCACGAGAAAGGCATCAAGAATGCGCTCGCTGTACTCGAGAGGATTGGCGACCCGCAGGTCGCCGATGATTTCCACCGCTACCTGGTGCGCTATATCGCCGCGGGGCTTCCGGCGCTTGGGCTCGACGAGAAGGCACCGCGCTTCCAGGCGCTTCACATGTCGCTCTATGAGATAGCGCTGCCCGGCCCGAAAGCGGATGAGCCGCAATCTCGCGAGAAGCCGCTCAAGGAGCTTATCTCCGGTATGGAGCAGTTCTACGCTGGCCTCCTCTCGGTTGGCGGAGCGGCACCGGGCGAACCGAACTACTTCGCGCTCGAGCTCGCGGTGCCCGCTGACAGTCCCGAGCTACAGTTCTATGCGGCGATTCCCGATAGCAAACGGAATCTTTTCGAGAAGCAGCTGCTCGCGATATTCCCCGACGCGCATCTCGTATTGCAGCCCGCCGACTACAACATCTTCTCCGGAAGCGGCGCGGCGCTGGCGTCGGTCGCGACATTTGCGGAGAACCCCGCGTTGCCGCTCAAGGACTACGCCGATTTCGATTTCGATCCGATCAATGCGATTATAAATGCCTTTGCCAAGATTGAGCATAACGGCGAAGGCGCAGCGCTCCAGATAATCATCGAGCCGAGAGGCGAGCGGCATATCGAGCATTATCGGAAGATCCTCCAGGCGTTGCGGAAGGGTGAGAAGCGAGGATCGGCATTCGCGACGCCCGAGACCGTGCTCGGCGAACTTGGGCGGGATTTCAGCAAGATGCTCTTCTCAAGCAAACCGAAAGATGTCGAGAAAGCGAAAGAAGCGGAGACCAGACAGATTGAGACGAACAAGACGTTCGTCGAGCAGGTGGAGAAAAAGATCTCTACGCCAATCGTCGGTGCCACCATCCGCCTCGCGGTCTCCTCGGGCGACGCCGCAACTGCCGGCCGTGTGCTCGGCGATATCGAAGCGGCATTCAATCAGTTTGCAAACACGCAAGGGAATCGGCTGGAGTTCGTGCGGGCCGACGCGCGGCATGCGCCTCGCGTACTCGAGGATTTTTCCTTCCGTATGCCGAGTGCGGACGCGCTTCCGCTCTCCTTGCGCGAGCTCACGACCATCTATCACTTCCCGCCGTCGGGTATCGAGAGTTCGCCGCACCTGAAGCAGTCGCGCACCACGCATGCGCCCGCGCCACTCGGGCTCCCTAAGCAGGGTGCCCTTCTCGGCATCAACTCCTATCGAGGTGCGACGACTGAGATCTACCTCGCTCCAGAAGACCGTCTGCGGCACTTCTACGTCATCGGTCAGACCGGTACCGGTAAGACGGGACTCATGAAATCGATGATCATGCAGGATATCAAGAACGGCGACGGCTGCTGCTTCATCGATCCGCACGGTTCCGATATTCTCGATATCCTCGCGGCGGTGCCGCCCGAGCGCTATAAGGACGTCATCTATTTCGACCCAGCCGATCTCTCGCGGCCGCTCGCGCTCAACTTCCTCGAATACGATATGGCACGTCCTGAGCAGAAGACCTTCATCGTGAATGAACTCCTCATGATTTTCAAACGCCTTTACGGTGATGTACCTGAGAGCATGGGCCCGGCGTTCGAACAGTACTTCCGCAATGCGACGCTTCTGGTGATGGAGGATCCCAGCAGCGGCTCGACGATACTCGACATCGCCCGCGTGCTTTCCAATAAGGAGTTCCGCGAGCAGAAACTCCGTAAGAGCATGAACCCTATCGTGAATCAGTTCTGGACCGAAATCGCGACGAAAGCGGGCGGGGAAGCATCGCTCGAGAATATCGTGCCGTACATCACCAACAAGTTCGACGATTTCACTGCAAACGATTTCATCCGCCCGATCGTGGGTCAGCAGCACTCCTCCTTTAATTTCCGCGACGTGATGGATAGCAAGAAGATATTGCTCGTCAATCTCTCGAAAGGACGCCTGGGCGAGCGCAATGCGAACCTGCTCGGTCTCATCATCGTCGGGAAACTCTTCATGGCCGCGCTCTCTCGCGCCGACAATCCTCGTGCGCCGTATCCGCCGTTCTATCTTTACATCGATGAATTCCAGAATGTGACAACCGATTCCATTCCAGGCATCCTCTCCGAGGCGCGCAAATACAAGCTCGCGCTTACGATGGCGCATCAGTTTTTGAACCAGATAGAAGAGAAAACGCGTAATGCGGTTTTCGGCAACGTCGGTAATATGGCCGTCTTCCGTGTGGGCGAGGAGGACGCCGAGTTCTTTGCAAAACAGTTCGCGCCGAGCTTCGAGACGCTTGATTTCGTCAACATCGAGAATCGCAATGCCTATGTGAAGATTCTCACCGGCGGCATCCCGCAAAAGCCGTTCGACATGAAGACGCCGGACCTGCCCGCACTCAATCTCGAGCAGGTGAACGATCTCATGCAGCTCTCCGCGCTCACGTATGGTCGCGATCGTGCTACTGTAGAGAATATGATTCGCGAGCGATACCTTTCGAACTGACCTATGACGAAATCGAGTGAACAGCCTCCGCGGCATGGAGTAGAAACGGACCAGGAGTTGCCGATGGACGTGCGCGCCGGCAAACAGTTCCCGACGAAGAAAAAGGCGGCGCATGCCGCGAAGACAGTCGAAGCGTCACCGAAGGCTATGCCGACGAGCGAGAGCATTCCCGCAGAGACCGGACCGTTTGATACGAATGAGTTCGTAAAAGAGGTGGAGAGAAAGTATCTGAGACTCGGAGAGAGTATCCGCAGGAAGGGCGTCGATCCACGCGATCTCCCCGAGAGAGTATGGGCGTCAGCGAATGACGCATTCGAGAATATACAAAAGCTCTCTGACCAATACCAAAAAGAGCCCGATCGGGAAGCGAGAGCGGGCCTGTCGGCGCACATCCAGCGTTTGGGAATACGTCTGGAAGGAAGAGTCAAACGCGATGTGGAAGCGGCAGCGAAGACATTTCTGGAGACGCGCCCGGAAGCTCACCCTCCCGCACCATCGGTCGTCGCACACGACACTGTCGCTGAGCGTGCCGAAGCCGCCGAGCTTCTGAAGAAGATGCGCGAGCATGCCGGCATGAAGCCAGAAACGGCCGCAGAAGAAGCTCCTGAACAAGAGGCCGTGCCATCTGAATCGCTCACGCCGGAACAATTTTCCGCCGTATTCACAAGCAATCGGCGGAATGCAGAAGAACCTCTGCCGTCCGTGTTCCATAGCAATCGTCGGCCGAGACAGGAGGAATCTCCTATCGATGTGCCTCTCATCCCGAATCCCGAGGATGCAGTCGATCCGGAACACGTGCAAGAGATACTGAGAGAAGGTACGCCGGAAGAGAAGCACAGTGCCTTTCGCGCATTCATGAAGCGCGCAAGCGAGAAGCTCGGTGGCGGGGCAAGCGCAGAATCTCCGGTGGAGCGGTTGGCGGAGCGCTCGAAAGAACTCGATGCTGAGGCGAAGAACATCAGCGGAGTGGAGAAATGGTTCCGCGGCGTCGGTGAAAGATACAATGAGATCGGTTGGAAACAGAAACTTGCCATCGGTCTCAGTCTCGGCATCGGAGCGGGAGTTCTCTCTGCAGTCTCGATGCCGGCCGCGTTCGCATGTCTGTCGCTTGTCGCTGCACAACGCATCTCCGGTCTGGCGGGTGCATTCCTGGACTACG
>JAJXUR010000004.1 GCA_021782715.1 bacterium | reverse complement strand
CGCGTGACGTTCTTCGCAACCTTTGCCTCCGGATCGACTGGTTCCATCTTCTTCATGCGGATCTTCACGTGACCATACTGGCCCTTGCCACCGGTCTGTTTAATGTACTTCCCTTCTGCCTCAGCAGATCCGAGAATGGTTTCGCGGTATGCCACCTGCGGCTTCCCGACGTCAGCAACGACGCCGAACTCGCGCTTCATGCGGTCGACAAGGATCTCGAGGTGGAGCTCGCCCATGCCTGAAATGATAGTCTCATTGGTCTCTTCATCAGTCTTAATACGGAAAGTCGGGTCTTCGTCAGAAAGCTTACGGAGCGCGATGCCCATCTTTTCCTGGTCGGCCTTCGTCTTCGGTTCGATACGGAGTGATACCACCGGCTCCGGGAACTTGATCTCTTCAAGGATGATTGGTGCCGCCTCATCGCAGAGCGTATGCGAAGTCTTGGTGTCCTTAAGGCCCACGGCCGCAGCGATTTCTCCCGTAAATACCTTTTCGACTTCTTCACGCTTGTCAGCCTGAAGGCGCACGATACGACCGACACGCTCTTTAGAACCAGTCGTTGAGTTGTACACGTACGAACCGGCGGTAAGTGTCCCTGAGTAGACACGGAAGAAGGTGAGCGCACCCACGAATGGGTCGGTCTGGAGCTTGAAAGCGAGCGCGCAGAACGGCTCATCGTCTGACGCGTGGCGCTCAGCTGGCTCGCCCGTCTTCGGATTCACACCCGTCACTGGCTTAAGGTCGACTGGAGAAGGGAGGTAATCGACGACCGCGTCGAGTACGAGCTGGACACCCTTGTTCTTGAGGGCGCTGCCACAATACACCGGGAAGATGTCGTTATTAATGACTGCCTTGCGAAGAATCTTGTTCAACTCTTCGAGTGATGGTTCCTTGCCCTCGAGATACGCACCCATAGCTGCATCGTCCTGCTCGACAATACGCTCGATGAGAAGAGCGCGATACTTCTTCGCATCCTCAAGAAGGTCTGCTGGAATCTCGCCCTCGATAACCTCTTCGCCCATATTCCCCGAGAAGGTGTAGGCCTTCATCTTGAGCAAGTCGATTGCACCCTCATGCTTCTCTTCTTCGCCTATAGGAATCTGCATGCGGATAGCCTTCGATGAGAGTCGGTCGAGGATACTTGCGTACGAACGCTCGAAGGAAGCCCCGACACGATCGAGCTTATTGATGAAACAAACGCGTGGCACATTCGCATCATCCGCATAGCGCCAGTTGGTCTCTGACTGAGGCTCCACACCTGCTACGCCGTCGAAGACGACGATGGCGCCATCGAGCACACGCATCGAGCGCTGCACTTCGGCAGTGAAGTCGATGTGTCCCGGGGTGTCGATGATATTGAAACGGGACTTCTTCGTGATGTCCTTCTTGTCTGCCTCGTTGGTTTTCGTCCAGAAACAGGTGATGGCCGCCGAGGTAATGGTGATGCCGCGCTCGCGCTCCTGCTCCATCCAGTCGGTCGTGGTCTCGCCCTCGTGCACCTCGCCGATCTTGTGCTGGCTACCCGTATAGAACAGCACGCGCTCGCTGGTGGTCGTCTTGCCCGCATCGATGTGGGCGATGATACCGAAGTTGCGCACCTTTTCGAGTGGATAGTCGCGATTCATAAAGACTTAGGAGGGATAAATGTGAAAAATAAAAGCGCCGAAGCGTTGAGTAGAGAATAGCCCAAACAGGGGAAATTGCAAAGCGCCATCCGGTAGCATACCATCATACTCAGACGTTCCGATTAACATCAGTAGGGAGAGAACATGGACAGGACCCTTATCGAAGTCGACTCTTCATATCTTGAAGAAACCATAGATCACTTCAGCGGCAGCGGCGACTCGAGCTATTTCCAGAACATCGAGACGATGGTGTCCAAACTTAGAGCGATGCGGACACGGGATGAGCGGTTGATGCCGCACGTACCCATCGGGAACAACCTGGCCATCAACCAAATGGAAGCGCTCCTTCTGAAGGTCGGATATTCCTCCGATTCATAGACCCGTCCAGCAAACAAAAAAGCCCGTCTCGCGACGGGCTTTTTCCTTACCAAGCGAAGTGGGCGAAGGCCTTGTTCGCATCCGCCATGCGGTGCATCTCATCTCGCTTCTTAATAGCGTCGCCTTCGTTCTTAGCGGCGAGAAGGAGCTCGGTAGCAAGCTTCTCGGCCATCGGCTTCCCCTTCTTATTGCGGGCAGCGTTGATGATCCAGCGGAAAGAGAGCGCGAGACGGCGGTTCTGCGGGACTTCGCGCGGGACCTGGTAGTTGGCACCGCCGACACGACGAGAGCGAACCTCCATGAGCGGGGAGGCATTGCGGAGCGCCGACTCGAAGGTCTCGAGCGGATTCGCGCCGTCGGCCTCAATCTTGGCGAATGCGTCATAGACGACAGCACGGGCAGTGTCCTTCTTACCGTTCCACATGACGGCATTAATAAAACGGGTAAGCGTCTCCGACCCGTACTTGAGATCGGGTCGCCAGGTTCGCTGTTTCTTGAGAGGTCGGCGCATACAGGAGATTTAAATGTTTAAAAATTTAAAGATTGAAACGTATTATGCCTTGGGCTTCTTCGCGCCGTAACGGGAACGGCTCGTGCGGCGCTTCTCGAGACCGGCGGTATCGAGCTTGCCGCGCACGATGGTGTACTGCACGCCGATGTCTTTCACGCGGCCGCCGCGGAGCATCACGACCGAGTGTTCCTGGAGGTTATGCGTCTCGCCCGGGATGTAAGCGGTCACTTCCATGCCATTGGTAAGGCGGACGCGAGCGATCTTACGGATGGCGGAGTTCGGCTTGCGCGGAGTCTTCGTGGTCACTTTGGTGCAGACACCACGCTTGAAGGGCGAGGCATAGAAGGTCGGGCGATTCTTGAGCGCGTTGAAACCGCGGGCAAGCGCAGGCTTGCTCGTCTTGCGTGACTTGGTCTTGCGTCCCTTCTTGGACAGCTGATTGATAGTGGCCATTTAGTTAGAAAACCCGCGCATGCGGGATACAGGCACTATATAGAAAGGTGCGAGATTATGCAACTGCACGCTTTTACATCTCGCTCAAGGGCTCGTCGATGGGCTCGCGATAGGGGTCGGCATTGTAAGAGGCGATCGGCTTCGGCGCCGCAGGAGCCGGTGCGGGCGGGGGCGGTACGAGGAACGGCGCAGCAGGCGACATCGCACCCGGGAGGTTCGCCGGAATCTCTCCGCCGGGAGGCATCGAGGGGCGGGCGCTGATGAATCGCGCCGCGGCCGGCACTGACGCGATCGGGATTGGGATCTTGTTGATCTCGATGTGAGGCTCCTCGTGATCCTCAAGCAGCCTGCTGCTGTCGACCGGCTTCTGGGGCGGCAAGATGGAACGGACCACGTCGCCGAGCGTGCTGCCGGGTTGCGAGACAGGCGACGCGACGACAGGCCGCGCTGGGGAGATAATCTTGTTCTTCAGATGGAAAAGTTCTTCCGGCTGCTCCTCTCCTACCGGCGCGCCTCCTATGCCAAAGGCTTCGGCGGGACGCGGCGCAGAAGGCGCCGCCTGCTCTGCGGCCATACCGCTCTTCATCATCTCCGCTCGAAGTGGCGCGAAGATTTGCTCATTTACATCCTGCGCGATGCTACCGATAGTCTTCGGGTCGAGGCCGGCCTCCTCGGCGAGCGTCTTAGTGAAGTCGGCGGGGTCTTCGACGCCCATGAGGAGGAGCATGATCTCGCGCTCAAGTACGCCACCTTGGTCGATGCGGAGGGTATACTTCGCCATCAAGCCCTTTGCGACTGGCGTGTACTTCCCTTGTGCGAGATACGTGCGTATCACCGGCGGCAGGGTCCGCATCACCTGCTTCAGACTGTCTTCGAGTGTCGGTTCTGGTGTTTGGTCCATATATTGCTTTAGTGTGCGGCTGCTGGTTTCGGTGCCTCTTCTTTCTTCTCTTCTTTCGGCTTGTCGCCTTCCTCAAGGAACTTCTTGATCTTCTCGAGGTCTTTCTCGGACTTTCCTTTTTTGACCTCCTTGCGGATATTCTCTGCGGCTTTCACGTTTCTCTTGAAGAATTGCCCCGGCCCCCATGTTATGCCCGCAGCATACCCCTCCTGCGGAGCCTGCTTCAACCTCTCAACCTCCTTTTTCCGCACCTCAACTTCTTCTTGCTGGACTGCGACCAGTTGTTCATGCGTCTTCTGTAATTCCTCACGCTGTTTCTTGTGCTCACTCGTCTTCTCTCTCTGGGCCGTCTGCGCTGCGGTGAGATCTGCTTGCGCTGCGGCAATCTCCGTGTCTGAGACGGTCGCCCCCATCTGCTGATCAGATAGCATCTTTGTGAGTTTCTTCTGAGCTGCAGCGGTCGCTTCCGCACTCACGCCAAGTTCATCTCTCTGCCTCTCGAGGAGATCCTGCGCTTCTTTCTTGTTCTGTGTTTCTATGACCTTCACCGATTCTTCCATCATCTTTTGCCGACCTTCTTCGACTTTCTGCTGTTCCTTCTCGCCGCTCGTCTGCACGAGCCGTTTCGCATACTCTTCACGCTCCTTTATCTTCCCCTTTTCCCAATCGCGGTAGCCACCCTTTTCCGCGGTCCCAGCCTCAACACCGCCCGGGAATTGCTTGAATGCTCCCGTGGCGCGCAAATCGAAGCTCCCCTTTGCACCACGATCAAGCGCCCCCATAATCCCGCGCCCGACTATCGGTACGCGGGCCAACGTCGACTTCTCAAGCCGCTGAGATAGTCTCTGAGCGCCCCATCCGAAGGTTGTCCGTCCGGCATACGCCGTCGCACCGAGAGTGAGCGCACCGGCGGTCTTCGTCGCCAAGCTTGCACCGAAGGCGGAGAGATTCTTCGCTTGCATGGTGACCGCAAGGAGGAGTCCCATCGCGACGAGGAAGGAGAGCATCATGCTCGCGAAACCGGTCAAGTCGTTCCCGGTCACGAAGCCGAGCCAGCTTTTCGTGCACGTCCCGGCACCACATACGCCAGTGAGGAACTGCGCGTCGGTGATGATAGCGAGCGCGATATAGAGCATAAGGAGTAAGATCGGCGCCGTGATGGTCTGTTCGAAGAGCTTGCTCCACCACTGACTCGCCCGCTTCGCGAGCATCGGCACGGCGAGACCGGCGAAGCCGACCGGTGCGAGAATGATGAGGAATATGAGCGCGACAAATCGCGCGATGAGTATGAAAGCGAGCGAGAACATCACGAACGCCGTTATTATGAAAAGGATGCTGCCCAGGAAGCCTATCAGCCACGTATTGCCGCCTTGATAGGCGTCCTTGTTGGTATTCGGATTGTAGATGGTCTGCAGCCCGAGCTGCGCCATGATCTTATTGGAAATACCCTCATTCGAAGGATTCACCGTGGAGAGGAAATCACTCGTCGGCGCTTGCCCGCCGTTTATCTGCGTGTAGAACTGCGTCGCGAAGAGATTGCCGACGTCAATAATCGCTTCAGAGAAGAAGAGCGAGAAATTGAGGAAGACTGCGGCGAGAAGCATCATCGGCAGCATCTTCTTGCCGCCACCGTACCAATCCACATTCAGGATGGTGGTGATGCCGACAGCGAGGAAGCCGAATATGAGCGCGATATTCCCGATATCGCGCAGGATGCGCCACGCGACGCCGACCGCACTGAGCTTGTGGACGTAGCTCCCCATCGTGACGACGGTGTAGTACACCGAATAATCGAGTGTCATTGCGGCGACGCCGACGAGCCATGCGAAGAGGCTCATGATCCATGTCATGACCGTGCCGAACTGAGCCGGAGCATCCTCGAGGTTCGGAGGCGTGGCCGTCTTATCGGCAGTCTGCTGATAGAGCGTTTGCGCCTGCTGCGTAGTGAGAGCGGCCGCGGCTTGCTGAGCGGCCGTCCCTTGACCCGTGGCCGCCTGCTGGGCGGGAGTTCCCAGTTCATTCGCGGCATTTACCTGATTCTGCGTCGGCGGCGTCTGCGCATGCGCGGCGGGCGCAACGCTTATCGCGCCAAGAATGAGCGTGAGGGTGGCGAATACGGCGATAAAGGATCGGCGCATAGGATTAGCCACCACCACTCCCGACAGCGGTCGCATACAAGGATGAGGTCGGGTCACAGACCGTGCTCTTGAGCGTCGTTGCATTGGTACTGATGAGATTCATCTGATCGACGATCGTCCCTCTTGAGCTTGAGACCGTAAGCGACCCGGTCGGGATTGCGATGGCGCCGCCGGTCGCCGTCGCATTCGTCTGCGCGGTCGAGACGTCTGTAAGCGCGGGTGGCATCGTCACGAGCGTCGCGACGTCTGACGCGAGCGTTGACCCTGCGGTGCCCGTGGTTGCGCTACCGCCGGATGCCTCGGTCTGCACCTGCAGCGCGAGAGCTTGCGTGGTGGAAGCGGCGTCAGGAGCCGCCTGCGCCTGCGTGAGCACCGGCACGACCTCGGTTGTGAGTGCGGTCTGCGCTGCGGCCGCTTGAGCGGTAGCAGCATCTATGAATGTCTGGAGATTCGGGTTGGCATTGAGCGGATCTGTCTGGAGCGTCGTCTTTGCGGTAGTCGCATTTGTCGTACAGACGTTCGCGAGAGCTGCGACGCTGGTCGAAGCAGTATTCGCGGCAGCAGCGATGGTATCCCAGGCGCTCGTGTAGGCCGTGATGCGGTCGAGCATCGTCTGCGCGGTCTGGAAGGCAGACTGAGTCGCGCTCACGCTGCTGGCTGAGTAATTCTGCAACTGACTCGTAAGCGTTCCATTGTTGGCGACACTGTTTGACGACGGCGCCGAGCTGCCAAAGAGGCCGCCGGCACCACCAAGCACCTGCGTAGCGAGCGCGCTCACGATGGAGCCGAGCGCGTTGTCGAGATCGTTAGCAGAGATGAGCTGGTCGAAACCGGAGGCGACAACCGCCTTTTGCGTGTAGTCATGGATGACCGACCCAGGAGTCAGGATCGGCTTGGGCGTGCCATCGCTATTGGTGCACACGCCGGGAAGGTTAACGTTCACGACGTTCGATGAAGCTTCGTCCGGATTATTCCCCGCAGGAGGGAGCGCGCTGTCGCTCGTCCCGCACCACGAGAGGAATCCCTGCCCCCAGGAGAGTTGCGCAGCCTGGTCAGCAATGGCGCTCCCTATCTGAGAACCGAGCTGGGTCTCGGAAGACTGATAAAGCGTATAGGGATTATTCTGCGTCTCGGTCGTGAGCGCAAACCATGCCGCGGTGCCGCCCTGCGACCAATCTCCAGCGAGATACGCATTGATGTTTGGCGAGGACGACGTGAGCGTACATTGATTTGCACCAAAGAATCCGCCCTCACTTGACTGCTGGAGATACCTCGATTTCAGAGATGACACGATCGCTGTGGCGAAAGGAGAATTCGAGAGGTTGCTGAACTGAGCGAGGAAAGCGAGCGCTTTCGTCGTCCCGACATTCTGCATATGACCTGAAAGATTTTGCACATACGAGGGCGCGCTCGTGCCGTTTGAACCGGGAGTATTATTGATCCAGCTGATGACGCTTGCGGTCATCTTCTGCAGCATCGCCCGGATGGCGGCGCGAGCGAGCGGGATTAAAATAACATCATTGATGCAGCTGCCGGCAGTCGAGCCGGCCGTAGAGCCATTTACAGTCGTATCCGGAACGTCCGTCACAGGGACAGAGACCAGTCCCGCAGCGACCGCAACACCGCCGCTACCCAGACCAAGGAGACCACCAATGCAACTAGCTGCCGAAGCTGACGCCCGCTGCGGCGCGACGAAAAATGCTGCCGGCGCAACGAAAGCGATGATGAGAAGTGTCGCGATTGCGCCGCTGAATGGTTTCGTGGTCATGGCTTGGCGGCTGCGGCTTGCTGCTGTGCCCCGAGATCATCCATGAGATTCACGAAGGCCGCCCCCGGCGTGCCGTTTTTAAGCACGACGCCAGAGGCGGCATACGTATCCGCAAGAGCGACGAAAGCATGCTCGGCCGTAAGCTCGGTCTGCGGGTATTGCTCAAGCGCGAGCATGGCGGTCAGCGGATCGGTATTCACGCGCGCGAAATCGCTGTCGATCTCGCTGAGGCGTACGATTGCGTTCACGATTGAAAGATCGACAGCGGCAAGCTCCTGCGGCACCGGAATCGCCGCGATACCGACGGCAGAATCCCGATACGATTTCGCAAGCGCCGCAAGATGTGTCAAAGCCGACGGGTCGTTATTCTCTACCGCGGCTTGGAAATACCCCATCTCGCTCATTGTCGAGTCTGTCGCATTCTGCTTCAGCACTGCCTCGGCCGCGGCGGCAAATGCCCGCAACGCGTCCGGCCCCGTACCGGACACGTGCAAGTCTGTCGCCTGCTTGAAATCCGCCGTCGGTGCAACGCTCTGCGAAAGCTGCGCCATCGCCTGATCAGCAAGCATACTCGTCTGGTCGGCCGTGAGCTCGACACCGCCGTTCGCCGCCTTCGCTGAGAGATACAGTGCAAAGAAGCTCTTTGCGAAAGCATCAGTGAGTGTGCCGGCGGTCGGCGGCGTGAGTCCGACGGCGGCATAATCAATAGTCGTCGACGCCGCCGGAGCAGAAGCGACGACCGGGATGTCCGCGATAGCCTTCGGCACGATGAGCCCCTTCGCGACCGCTTCGCCGTCAGTCATGCCGAGATGGAAATAGTCAGTCGTCGTCGCGTCTGCCGGTATGCCGTAGAGCACTTTCTCCCAATCAGGAAGACCGTCGCCGGTGGAATCTTTCGTCGCAATCGCTTGCAGGAGCGCCGTCTCAGTCGATGCTTGCGCCGCCTGCGGTGTCCCCGCTTCGCGGGCGAGCAGGTAGGCGCCAGCGATGAGCACTACCGAGAAAAGCGTCGCGGATAGGATGCGCCAGTTTTTAAAAATCTCACCCTGCATATCGTAGATAAGTATACCTAGCACTAACTCTATCTCCTATAGGGGAAGAGAGTATAAACCTGCATATTCCATGCTACCCTTCTGATATGCGTGCCTCGTCTCATTCTGTCATCGCGGCTCTCCTCGTTCTTTCTTGCGGCGTCGCGGCAGATGCTCAAGCGGTTGCTCCGCACACGTTCCTTCAGAACCTCTCGCTCGGCTCCTCCGGTACCGACGTCATCGCACTGCAAGAATTGTTGAATCAGGACCCCGCGACGCGCGTCGCCTCCGCTGGGCCGGGCTCCCCAGGAAACGAGACTGGTTATTTCGGGCCGCTCACCCAGACGGCGGTCATACGATTCCAAGATAAATACGCGAGTGCTGTCTTGACGCCAGCCGGGCTCGCAAGAGGAAACGGTTACGTCGGGTCGTACACGAGAGCGCAGCTCGACAGACTCTCGATCCCGCAAGTGCCAGCCCCGATAATCAAGCAATCGGCGACCCCCGCCGCGACGACGACTATTCCGGTTCCGTCCGCCGCGACGACGACCGTATCGCAGAATCCGAATCTGAAAAATGTCGATATCATCTTCGCCAGTATCGACAAGGCTGGAGCGGCACAAGGCATGTCCTCCTCGACGATTGCCGCGATCAAGGCACAAATAATGCAACGCCTCGCGACAACAACCGATCTGCAAGCAGAGTTTTTGAAGAGAGTGCAAGACACATCTCCTCATCAGGCCATCAAAGATACGTCCTTTCCTGACAGAGTCGTAGCGACTATCGAGCAGGCTCTCGACTCCATCTTCATGCCGAGCCATGCGCAGGCCGCAGTTGCGATGCCTTTCGGCGGAGCCGTCCTTGCCACGCTCCCTTGTGACGGCGACATATGGAATGTATATGTCGAACCTCTCCCCCCTACCTTCGTAGTCACGCTATCCTATGTCGGCGGGTCGCAAGCCTTCCTTTCCTATAACATCCCCTTCACGACCCACCTTCTC
The DNA here is from genome assembly GCA_021782715.1 of bacterium. Lineage (GTDB taxonomy): Bacteria > Patescibacteriota > Minisyncoccia > Phycocordibacterales > Phycocordibacteraceae > C7867-001. The sequence continues at coordinate 9,553 of JAJXUR010000004.1, read as the reverse complement.
GGTGAGTACGCGCCAGTTCCTATGGCCTACTGCTGGCTCGGGATTTACCCCGTCCCATCAGAGGGAATGATTACGCCGATAGTCGGTTCGGCTCCTTTATAATTTAGAGATATCCTGGCCTTGCGAGCGCAAGCCACGCCGCAAGTGGCAGGTCTTCGGCACGCGCTTTCTCGGGAATGTCGCCGGCGGGAAGCCCTGCATCCGCAAGATTGTTCCGCACGAATTTGCGCTTGTGCGCGAAGCCAGCATGCAGGAGAGCGAAGAACCTCTCCTCCTCTGCCGATGTCTTGAAATGCGCCCGAGAGATGTTTCTGACGATCAGCACAGCCGAATCCACATTCGGCGCGGGGCTGAACGCCCCGCGCGGGACCGTAAACTCGAGTCTCGGCGTGCCATAGGCCTTCACCGAGAGCGAGAGGATGCTTTCTTTTTTCGCTCGGGCGATGCGCTCGGCCACCTCTTTCTGCACGAGAAGCGTCATCGAACTCGGCTGGTTCACTGCCGTGAGAAACATCCGGAAGATTTCTCCAGTGAGGTAGTAGGGGATGTTCGCGACGAGTGCATACCCTTTCGGGAGCGATGCGATATCGAAGGTGCGTATGTCGCCGGAAAGGAGCTCGAGACGGCCATCCGCGATTTCGCTTACGAAATCGCCCTGCAATCTTTCAAACAGCTCATGATCCGCTTCGAGCGCAACGACCTTCCGCGTAAGCTTCAAGAGCTCCCGGGTGAGCATGCCGGTCCCAGGGCCTATCTCAAACACGACCGCATCCGGAGTGAGTCCGGCTGAGAGCGCGATGCGCTCCGCGATACGCGCATGCATCAGGAAATTCTGCCCCAAAGATTTTTTCGCCTGCATTTTCTTATGCGAGATCGTCATAACCCTGCTTGCGGTGTCTGATTGTAAGGACATGAACCGTTGTATCGGCAATTGAAAAAACTATTCGCCAATCACCGACGCGCAACACTCGAAATAAACGCATCGCATGCCGGAGCGGTTTCCCGAATGTTTCCGGTGCCGTCCCGAGCTTTTCTTCAATAGCAACCGCTATGCCCATTCGCACAGAAGCATCGAGCTTCGGCAAGTCCTCGGATTGAGCTCGATCGGAGAATCGTATGAGGTACGAAGCCATGCATCACGACTCTCGTCGGGCAGTAACATTTCCCCAGAATTCCTCTGATGTGAGCCATCTTTTTGTTTCCTTTAGTCGTTTTTCACCGAGAGCGGAGAGGTGACGGTCTTCTTCATCTGAAATATCCTCGATTGCATTCCTCAGCATGCGCGCAGCAATCGTTGCTCGAGGGCTCTTTTCCCGCTTCGCCCGTGCACTAAGCTCACGCGACATGTCGGGCGTCAGGGTCACCAAGATGCGTTCTTTAGTCGTAGCCATATATCAAAAGTGTATCACCTACGCTGCTCAAGATGCAACCCCTACCCTGCGGTCACAGGGTGACATCGTCGTCGTCGAAGAAGGAACGCCGTTTTCTCTCGAGGATTTCGACGTCGTCGAACAGAACAAGCGAGGAATCTATATCCGCGAGGAAGGGAGACGGTTCCGCGTACGTATCGCTTCCGTAGATCTTCCGGACGCGTGCGAGCGTGAGATAGAGGCGGCTCTTCGCGCGCGTCATGGCCACATAGAAGAGTCGCCGTTCTTCCTCTTCGTCTCGATCCTTTTCACCGCCCATGCCGCCATGCGGGAACAATCCCTCTTCCATGCCGCCCACGAAGACCGTGTCGAACTCGAGCCCTTTGGCCGCGTGGACCGTCATGAGGGTGACGCCGGTCTTCTCTCCCTGATCGAGTTCATCTTGATCACCAGCGAGAGCGGATTCGGCGAGGAAGAGCGCGATGCCTTCTTTACCGGGAACGCCGTCATGCCGCGCCGCCACCGACGCCAATTCCTCGATGTTCTCGAAACGCTCCCGGTCCTCTTCACTCCCCTCTTCGACGAGCGCCCGGCGCATACCGCTCTTCTCGATGACGAGCTTCACGAACTCCGACGGCACGAGCGTCTCTGTGGCGGCGGCGAGCAAGTCGATGACTCGCTCGAAGGTCTCCACCTTCGCGAGATCGCTTGCGCGCAATTGATCGCGCTGCCCCGCCGCAAGCTTACCCAAAGTCACCGCGCCGAGACCGCGCGAGGGCGACGCTGCTGCGCGCAGCTTGTCGACCTCACGCGACGGATCCATCGCGAGCCGCATCCACGCAAGAGCATCTTTCACCTCCTTGCGACCGAAGAAACGCGTCCCGAGTAATTTGTACGGGACGCCGGCGTGGAGCAACCCCTCCTCGAGCGCGCGCGACTGGAAATTGGTGCGGAACAATATCGCGATGCCTTCAGGCTTCACGCCTTGGCTCATGAGCTCGCGGATCTTCAGTGCTATCCAACGCGCTTCATCTTCGGCGCTCGATGCCATATGGATGACGATGGGCTCGCCCGCTTCCTGTTCGGTCGTCGAACGCTTCTCCTTGCGATTCTTATTCTTCTCGATGACCGCGTTGGCAGCATCGACCAGGTTCTTCGTCGAGCGATAGTTGCGCTCGAGGATGATCGTCTGCGCATCGGGATACATCTTTTCGAACCCGAGCAGGTTATCGACGGTCGCGCCACGCCACGTATAGATGCAGTTGTGCGTCACGATGCCATTGGCGATGAAGTTATGTGTGTACTCTATATCGAGATCGTACACGCGAGTATGTTTTGCAGATATCCGTGTTATCTCCTCTACGACCTCAAGCCCTCCTTCTGCATCGAAGAGAGCCATCCCGGGCCGGACGCTTGCTGCCGGAAGAAACGGGAGGGAATTCCCGTCCTTACGCCGCACTTTCTTTCCGCCGAGCCGAACATTTCGCACCAAAACAGCATCCGGGAAAATATCCTGAAGAAGACGCGCCGTGTCAGCGAGAGTTCCGTATTCTTTGTACGCAGTTTCAAACCGCCAGCTTTCCGATCCTGCTTTTGCAGGACGCACCGGGAAACCGGCGTCTTGTAACGCCTTCTTCCCTTCACTATCACTTCCGACCATGGAAATCCGGTGCATGGGGGTGTTGCCGCGATGATCGCCACAGAGCGTAATGTTGATATTGCGGCGGCGACTCCGTGTCGCCTGTGCTCGATGGTGCGGATATTCTTTCAAAAGCCCCTGGTCTCGCAGTAGCTTCTGCGCCCCTGTTTCGGTATCAAACGATGCGAATATGCCGTCGAGTACTTTCTGATCGTGCACATAGCCGCCGATACTCCCCTTCCGCGCTACGAACGGCAAGGTCGGGATGGCATACCGAAGCGAGAGCTGGTATTCGAAAATCCGCGCCTCTTGTGAAGAGTTATGCGTGCCGACCACCCATACAGAATCGCCATGCTCCTGATTGCACCGCTGCTGAAATCCGATCATGGGCGCGCGCTGACCCTTCGTATAGGTTTGCGAAACGCCGATCCGCCACCCCTTTCCCTCCTTATGCATGAGATAGGTGAAGTACCACTGAGGAGTCGCCCCTAATCGATACCCGGCAAAGTGCATGTGTTCCGGTGTGCTTACCAGCTCCTTGCCACTCTTCGTAAGAATCCTTATGAGTTCGCCTGAGAATTTTCTCGAGGACACGCGCGTTACGCGAGCGGGACGCACGTCTCCGCTTCCGTAATTCGAGAGTACTACATCACCTTTCTTAATTTCTTCTATCGGACGTTTCAGCCCGTCAGGCAAAGTGATTTCGGTGCCTGCCACCAGACATTGGTCGATATCACCGACGACGAAGAGATTCTTATGCTCCGCTGCGAGCATGTTCGTGAGCCGGCCCTGGAGCGCGTTCGTGTCTTGATACTCGTCGATGTGCAGGTACTGCCACCGCTTCTGCGCGGCTTCGCGTATGTCAGCGTGTTCCTCCAAAAGCCGCACCGGCAGAGCGATGAGATCATCGAAGTCGAGCGCCTTCTCTTCCTTAAGCGTCTTCTCATAGCGGAGCCATGCCTCGGCGACGACACGCCCGCCGAAGCTCGACCGGCCATACTTCTCATGGAACTCGCTCGCGCGCATGCCCTCCCCCTTCGCCCGCGAGATGCGGCCGAGCACCGCCCTCGGCGAGAGCTCCTTGACCGAGACATCGAGCGCTTTGAGCGCTGCTCCTATCGCTTTCTCGGAATCGTCGCGGTCGTAGACGCTGAAAAAACGAGTGATGCCGATAGCCGAGCCGTAACTCTCGAGGAGCTCACGGCCGAGCCCGTGGAAGGTCGCGATAAAGGGGGTCGCCGCATCGTCACCAAGCATCGCCCGCACTCGCGCCCGCATTTCCCGGGCGGCCTTATTGGTGAAAGTGACGGCAAGGATCTTGTCTGCCGGGACGCCGGTCCGGACCAGGTGGTACACGCGCGTCGCGAGGACGCGGGTTTTCCCGCTGCCGGCACCGGCCAAAACCGAGATCGGGCCGTCCAGAGCGAGGACGGCTCGTTCCTGGGCATCATTTAATCCTTCGAGGTATTTCACTTACAGAATATACCTCACAAAGCGCTCTCCACAGGCATCGGATAAGTCGATTGACGCAAAATCTCACTCGGTTATACTCCGTCTATCGACTGATACGGAAGTATTCAAGAAATGGCTTATATACAGAGTATGTAAGCCATTTTTGTATTCGAAAGACCCACCACGTTTCCCCGTTTTCCCATTAAATTCACCTCACAACTTTTCCTTACAGGACTCGTCGCTGTCGCCCTCGTGACGACACTTTTCCCGAACCGCGCAGGCGCGTTCTGGTTTTTTGGAGTAAATGCGAATGCGGCAGGAAGTGGATTCACGCCCAGTCCTTCAACGCCCCTGCTTGAAGCCGCCACCAATATCGACCCGAATCCCGACAAGGGCCTCGGCGACGGCATCCAGACCAGCGATAACGCCGTTCTCGCTTACACCGGCCCCTCGGGCACTATTGCTGACGTCGCGAGCTCGACGCCATCAGACCGCATCTCGGTCTATGTCGTGCGGCCGGGCGACACCCTCTCCGAGATTGCCGACATGTTCGGTGTCTCGGTAAATACCATCATCTGGGCGAATAACCTGAGCGGTACGCGCGATATCCATGTCGGCGATACGCTCATCATCCTGCCTATCTCCGGTATCAAGCACACCGTCGGCAAGAATGAAACGCTTAAGTCGATTGCCAAGAAATACAGCGCCGATGCGGGCGAGATCGCTCAATTCAACGGCCTTGATGCCGGAGCTCCGCTCGCCGTCGGTTCGGTCATCATCATACCGGGTGCCGAAATCGCACCGATAGAAACGCCGAAACCGAAGAAAGGCATCGTACACGGGAAAACCATCCGCGAGCCGTACCTCGGCGGCGGCGGAGCAGCGCAACCGGGATACTATGGCGACCCGGTCCCGGGCGGCGTCATCACGCAAGGCATCCATGGCTGGAATGCCGTCGATATCGGTGCATCGCGCGGTACACCGATTCATGCCGCGGCAGCCGGCACCGTCATCATCGCGCGCAACAACGGCGCGTGGAACGGCGGCTACGGCAATTACGTCGTCATCACCCACGACAATGATACGCAGACGCTCTACGCGCACATGACCCACCCGGCCGTCTCTTCGGGACAAACCGTCGAAAAAGGACAGATCATCGGCTACGTCGGCATGACCGGCATGACGACCGGCCCGCACGTGCACTTCGAGGTGCGCGGTGCCGCCAACCCCTTCCGCAATTGTTCTGTCGGCAGCGTCTGTTCGCCGCAGTAAGCTCGCAGAGCCGAGCTTCCTCCCTGCGCTTCGCTCAGAAGAATGAAATAAGAATTTCATTCTTCATTCGCTTCGTTGGGTAGTAAGATATTTAAAGATTCCAATATTTAAAAATGGAAACCGCCCTCCAACGCGGTTTCGTTGCGGGCGATTTGGTTTTCGTGGTGCTCACTGCATGCACGGTAAGGCAAGAAGTCCCTCGATTTCACCCAGTCCCTCGAACTCCCAGGGATATATTTGAGCGAGCGGATACTGCCATCCTTCATCGAGACATCTAATCTTTCTTCTCTACCACCTGCCCGTTCGGAAGCCGCACATAGCCCGCGTCACGCATCATCTCTCCCGCGAGGTCGCGCTGCGTCTCTCGCTTGAATTGCATGCCCGACATGCCGCCGGACTTCAGCTTCTTGATGAAGCTCGCGATGAGCCGACTGCACTCCTCGGCACTCATATTTAAATGTTTAAATGTTTCAATATTCAAATAGCCGATATCGAAAGCGATATACAACTGCGCTCGCACTTCTCCTGCCGAGGCTTTGGCGATGTATAGATAGTTCAAGAACTCGCTCTTCGTACCGCTCTCGAAGCCTTCTGCGATATTCGAAACGATAGAAACGGATGCACGCTGGATCTGATCACGAAAACCGTTATCCCTGCAATTCGTGAGTGACACGTAGACAGCCTTCGTGAGCTCGCGCGCCCTCTTGAACATCACCAGATCCTCGAATCTTCGTACTGTCGCCATTTTTATATATTTAAATGTTTAAAAATTTAAATCTACTCGAATCCGAACAGGCCGCGAGGGCGGTATTGCAAAGCCTCATGTATGAAATCGGGTGTCACCGTCTCGGCGCCCGCGAGATCGGCGATGGTGCGCGCGACGCGCATCGTGCGGTGGTAACTCCGCGGGGAGAAATGGAGCCGTGCGGCGGCCATCGTAAGCGCCTCTTTGGCGGCGGTACTCATACCACTCTTCTCGTCGAGCTCCTTTCCAGAAAGAGCGGCATTGGTCATTCCAGCGCGCCCGGCGCGCTTCGCAGCGAGTCTGCGAGCCGCGACGACACGAGTGCGCACTCGCTCGGATGATTCTCCCTGGCTCAGTTTCGCGAGCGTCTCGTGCGGGACGAGCGGCACTTCGATCCACAGATCGAGACGGTCGACGATAGGACGTGATATGCGGCGTGCCTGTTTCGCAGCCGCACGGATAGCCACGCGCGAATCACTCGAGATGGTATCGGCCGGATTCATAGCCGCGACGATCATGCAGTCTGCCGGAAACGTCACGGTCGCCCGCGCGCGCGAGACCGTGACAACGCGGTCCTCGAGCGGCTGCCTGAGTGCTTCGAGCACTCTCGACTCGAACTCCGGGAATTCATCGAGGAAGAGGACACCCTTATGCGCAAGGGTCACCTCCCCCGCCTTCGGGAATGCGCCGCCGCCCACGATAGCCACATGCGACACTGAGTGGTGCGGCGCACGAAAGGGCGGCCAATAGACCGCATCCCCATCCGGGAGAAGTCCGGCAGTGGAATGTATCGCCGTCACTTCGAGCACTTCATCATCAGAAAGTGGTGGGAGGATGCCAGAGAGCGCGCGGGCGAGCATGGTTTTGCCGGTGCCCGGCGGACCATAGAAGACGATATTATGGCGACCGGCGGCAGCAATCTCAAGCGCACGCTTCGCACTCTCCTGCCCTTTCACCTCAGCGAGATCGATAGCGGGCGGCGGCGCGCTCACGCGCCGGTCGCGTACGAGGCGCGGCAGCGGCTTCTCCCCTTTCAGATGTTCGAGGAGCTCCGTAAGCGACGCGGGCGCGTAGATGGCGACGCCTTCAGCGAGCAAAGCCTCGCGCGCATTCCCCGGCGGGACGAATATCTTCCCGACACCGTAGCGTTTCGCTGCGAGTACTTGCGGCAGGACGCCGCGTACGCTTCTGATTGTGCCATCGAGTGCAAGCTCACCGATGGTAAGCGTGTCCTCTATGCACGGCTCGAGGTCGCCGGCGGCGATGAGGTACGCAAGAGCGAGCGGCACGTCGTAATGCGAGCCTTCTTTCTTCAAGTCCGCCGGGGAGAGCGAGAGGACGATGCGCTTGTTCTGCTGCTTCGGCGGCTTATATCCCGAGTGGCGTATCGCGGCCGAAACGCGATCGCGCGATTCCTCGACGGCTTTGTCGGCCAGACCGACGACAGCGAAGTTGTGCAGCCCGCGCGTGAGGTCAGCTTCGACGGTGACTATCTCCGCACCAGAGCCAACCGGTTGTGCGGCAAGCGTCTTCGCATAGCCGTGCTTCGGTGCTTTGCCGAGCACAGAAGATTCGCGAACCGATGCGAGTTTCGGTTTCGCGGTCATAGCTTCCTAAAGATGTTTGATGCACGTTGTCGCCGCAGGATCCGCTTCCAGACGAGCCTCTTCTATAGCGGCACCGCAAACGTCGCATACGCCGTACGTCCCCTTCTCGATGCGTGCGAGCGCCGCGAGGACCGTGTCATACCGCGTCTCAAGGTCGGCAAAGATCGCCGACGTCGTGTCACGATTCACGACCACGTCGGCCTGATCGACCAGATCGGCTTCGGCACCGGTCTCCGACTGAATCGGCTCCCAATCGCCCGGAACGGCCGGATTCTTCCGGCCGATATCGCCCATCTCCGACTCGAGATTTGTCTTCTCTCCTTCTAATCTTTGCTTGAAGCGTTCGGTGTTCATGCGTGCATGATAGCAGACATCAAGAATGCGATGCTGCGAGGCGCCCGAGTATCTCGGTGAATGCCGCCGGATCGCGCGCAATAACCAGCGTCGTCTGGTTCCAGTAGCCGTAGAGCAGGATGCTCCTGCCCGCCGAATCACGGTAAATGCGCACATCATGATTGCTCACGACTTCGTCGCGGAAACCGACCTGCTGACCCGATACGGGAGCAGTCGTGCTCCGCGTGCTGGTGGCAGTCGAGGTCGCAACGACCGACGCTGGATATGACGGATATAGCACACTGAGATCGCTCTGCATCGCCAATTCCCAGGAGAGCATTCCCGAGAACGTCGCGCTATAGGAACCGACAGAAAGTATGAAGAATGGGCTTTGCCCGCTTGCAGTATTCACGACACCAACCATGCTCCGTGCCGCATCAATATTGCGTGTCAGTATGCCGGGAGCATTCGTACCGAGCGCCGAGAAGACGCTGATGCCGGCCGCCGACTGCTCATACGCGAGAAGACGGACCGTGTTCACGGCGAGCGGCTTGCCGACAGATTGCTCGATTGCCTGCATGAGCGCGGTTCCCGTTCCTGAAACTTGTTCCCGGCTGTCGACGAATATCGGCGCCACCGCGGCGGGAGCGACGACTACCGGCGCGGTCGTCACGAGATACTGCGAATAGGCGATATACACCCCGATGCCACCGACCATAAGCAGCACGACACCACCGACGAGATACCACAGATTCCGCGCGTCCTTCTTTGGAGTCTCAGCGGCGGCCGGAGCGGGCCGTGATGCAGCGGCATCCTGCTCCGCGGCGAGCACAGTCGCGGTCGAGGCTTGTGTCTCTTGAACGCGCGCTCTGAAGTCGCCCGAATACGTCTTGAGCGGTGACGGCGAAGCAGATACTGAGGCGGCGGCCGAGAGCGATATCGGCGGTTCCGTCGGAAGCGTTGTCGGTGGAGAAGGAGGGACAGCGACAATCGGTAGTGGCTCGGCCGGCTCCGGCGTTCGGAGCGGAGCGAGACCGGGCGTACCTCCTCTCTGGAAGATACTCATGTCATTCGCAAACGTCCGGATGTATTTTTCCGGCATTTTCTCATTCGGGGCGGGAGTCGGCGGCAGTGT
>JAJXUR010000046.1 GCA_021782715.1 bacterium | reverse complement strand
CAACAGGCTGTAAACCTGTCGGCTTCGGCCTACGAAGGTTCGAATCCTTCCCGGCGCACCAATAGAAACCCCCGCAAGGGGGCTTTTCTATTGGTGCGCCGGAGGCGATGAGATGTGGTATCGTACAGCATATGTCTGGCAACAAGCCCGTCCTCGTCTCCGGTGTGAAGCCGACCGGCGACCTGCATATCGGCAATTATTTCGGCGCGATGCGCCAACAGGTCGAGCTCGCACAGAGCGGGAAGTATAGGCCGTTCATCTTCGTCGCCGACTATCACGCGCTCAACTCGATGCAGGATGCCGAGGACATGAGGCGCCGCACCCGCGAGCTGGTGATGGCCTATCTCGCCATCGGCCTCGACCCCGAAGAGGTCGTGCTCTTCAAGCAATCAGACGTGCCAGCCTGCACCGAGCTCTGCTGGATATTCGACGCCATCACAGACATGCCCTACCTCATGTTGTCGCACGCCTTCAAAGCCGCGGCCGACAGAGCATTTTTTGAAAACAATGATATAGAAAAGATACTCAATGAGCCGCGTGAACTCACTAATAATGCCCCTGATAATTTTCGGGCAATGGTCACTAGAGTTTTCAAAGGAGTTGGTGTCGGTACCTTCAATTACCCCATGCTCATGGCGGCCGACATCCTCCTCTACGATGCCGCAGTCGTGCCGGTAGGCGCTGATCAGAAGCAGCATGTCGAATACACGCGCGATACGGCGGAGAAGTTCAATCGCATCTTCAAGACCGAGGTGTTCACACTCCCCGAGCCCTACATCATGCCGGAGGTCGCCACGGTCCCCGGCACCGACGGCCGCAAGATGAGCAAGAGCTACGGCAACGTCATACCGCTCTTCGCCTCGCGCGACGAGCTCCACAAGCGCGTCATGAGCATCGTCACCGATTCCTCCGGCGACCGACCCGAGAATGTCTACGCGATGCACAAGCTAGTACGCACCGAGAGCGAGCTCGGGAAGATGTACGACGAGCACCGCGGCAACTACAAGATGCTCAAAGAACTCTTATTTGAAGACCTCGACCGCTACCTCGCGCCCCTCCGCGCCAAGTATGAAGAACTCAAGGACAACCCTGCTATCGTCGACGAGGTACTCGCTCGCGGAAAGACCGAAGCTCGCGCGGTAGCCGAGACTAAGATGGAGCAGGTGCGCGCCGCCATCGGTGTCGCGTGACCGGAGCCTATTAGGGCTGTGTCGCAATCAATCTTAACGTGCCACCTATTCCGAAAGCCGTCGCCACATGACGGCGGCTTTTACCTTTCAGATGTGGTATTTTATAAGCACCATGGAACAACAGCGCACGCTCATCGGGGAACTGGGGAAACATACTGGCGAGACCGTCAGCGTTTCAGGCTGGGTAGATGTCCGTCGTGATCAGGGGAAGATGATCTTTTTTGATTTCCGCGACCGGAGCGGCCTCGTGCAGGGCGTCGTCCTCCCGGGAAGCCCGGCGATGGAAACGGCAAAAGACGCCCGTAATGAATATGTCGTTCGTGTCGAAGGCACCGTAAACAAACGCCCCGAAAAGAATGTTCAGGAGGGGAAGATGAACGGCGATATCGAACTCGAGATTACGGCCATCGAGATCCTCGCGCGCGCCGAAGGCTTGCCCTTCAGTACCGATGCCGAGATCAATCTCGACACGATGCTCGATTATCGACCGCTCACGATCCGCCGCGAGCGCGAGCGCGCGGTATTCAAGGTGCAAGCCGAGATCATCGCTGGCTTCCGTGAATATCTCGATGCACAAGGCTTCACCGAATTCCAGGCGCCGAAGCTCGTCGGCGATGATGCCGAGGGCGGTGCGGGCGTCTTCAAAGTCGAATATTTCAAAGACCGGAGCGCCTACCTCGCGACCTCGCCTCAACTCTACAAACAGATGATGGTCGGCGCTTTCGAGCGCGTGTATGCCGCTGGCCCGCAATTCCGTGCCGAGAAGCACGCCACGACACGCCACCTGAACGAGATATCGATGCTCGACTTCGAGATGGGCTTCATCGAAGACCACTCCGATGTGATGCGCATGATTCAGAGCACGCTTCAGCACATCACGAGACGTCTCGCTGAGCGGGCAGGCGATGCTTTCCAGACGACCGGTTCGTCGCTTCCGCTCGTCCCGGATTCGTTCCCGGTCCTGAAACTCCGCGAGGCACAAAAGATTCTCGGTGTCTCGACCGATGAACCTGACCTCGAGCCGGAGCACGAACGCGCTCTCTGCGAATGGGCTGCAAAAGAGAAGGGAAGCGATTTCATATTCGTCACTCATTACCCGGTCTCGAAGCGTCCGTTCTACACGATGGAGGATGAAGCCGACCCGGGCTTCACCAAAAGCTTCGACCTTCTCTTCCGCGGCGTTGAGATCATCTCGGGGAGCCAGCGCGTCCATGACTACGACATGCTCGTCGAGAAGATACGTTCCAAAGGTCTCGATCCCGAGAAGTTCTCCTTCTATCTCATGGCCTTCAAGTATGGTCTCCCGCCGCACGGCGGCATCGGCATGGGTCTCGAACGCCTCACGCAGAAATACCTCGGGCTCGACAATGTGAAAGAGGCGACCCTCTTCCCGCGCGACATGAACCGCATCGATGTCTTGCTCTCGAGCTCTATCCCCGATGAATCCGACGGCGCTTAGAACGAATTTCAACATCCAGACGGAGGCCTACCAAGGCCCCTTCGAGCTCGCGCTCGACCTTATAGAAGCGAGAAAACTCCTCGTAAACGACCTTTCCCTCGCACACATCACTGAGGATTTCATACAGCATATCCGCGCGCAGGAAACCTTCCCCGTAGAGGAGACTGCGAATTTCATCCAGATTGCCGCAACGCTACTCCTTATCAAATCGAAGTCGCTCATTCCCGATCTCACGCTCACCGAAGAAGAAAATGAAGATATCGACGACCTGAAGCGCCGGCTCGAGGCATACGAGAAAGTGCGCGAAGCATCGCGTGAGCTCGCCCGCATTTTCGGAAAATCACTCATGGTGCCGGCAGGACTCCGTGCGCCTGAACCGTTCTTTGCGCCGTCGCGCGACTTCACCCAGGACGCGCTCGCCGAAGCGCTCGCGCGCGCCCTCGCTGCCCGCGAAGCAGTCGAAGAATTGCCGGAGGCGCGTGTGAAGCCGCTCCTCTCGATTGAAGAAATTATGGACACGCTCGCAAAGCGAGTGCAGAGCGCGATGACACTCTCCTTCAGAGATTTCACCGGTGATGCGAAGGACAAGGTGGAGATTATCGTCTCGTTCCTCGCCCTGCTCGAGCTTGTGAAGCAGGGTGCGGTCGCTGCCGAGCAACACGAGCAGCACGGCGACATACGCATCAACCATACCGCCGCCGAGACCGTTCCCCATTACGGATAGCATCTATCTCCCCAAGACAGGACGTTGCTAGGGAGGAGCCACGCGACTATACTGAAAGAGATGATCAGCCCTCCCGCAGCCCTCCACGCCCTCCTCTTCGTCGCCGGCGAGCCTATGGCAAAAAAGGAACTCGCGAAACTCCTCGAGCTCAAGGACGAGGAATTCGCCGTCGTCCTTGCATCGCTCACCGACTCGCTCAAAGGTAGCGGTGTCGCCATCGTCGAGACCGCTACCGAGGCTGAACTGCGCACGGCCGCCGAAGCATCGGTCATCGTGAAAAAGCTTCGTGAACATGAGCTCGCCCGCGACCTAGGGAAGGGAAGTCTCGAGACGCTTGCGGTCATCGCGTATCAGGGCGGCGCAACGCGCGGCGAGATTGATTGGGTGCGTGGTGTCAATTCTTCTGCGTCGCTCCGCACGCTTCTCATGCGCGACCTCATCGAAAGAAGGGAGGACGAGAGAGACAAACGCCGCATCCGTTACAATCTGACCACAGAAGCGCTTGCGCACCTCGGCATCGCGAACGCCGCTGACCTCCCGCGCGCGGCGGAGCTCTCCGCGACGACGCAAGCGGCCATCGAAGAGAAGGAGACCGCACCCGCGGATTCCGCCGCCGAATAAAATATGGATTCTTCTGAACTCCAGAAATTGGCCGAACGCACCCGCTCCATGCGGGAAGCGGGTTTCGCTCTCCTTTTTGCGTCCGGCATCCTCGCATTATTCCTTTTCCTGCCGAACATTTCGACAAAACCGGCGCCAGCG
>JAJXUR010000045.1 GCA_021782715.1 bacterium | reverse complement strand
GAGCCAGGTAAGCGATTCGATGATGTGCGGGATGGAACCGGCGACCTCGCGCTCTTTATCCGTGTCCTCGATGCGCAGGATGAATCTCCCGCCGTGTTTTCGTGCAAAGAGCCATGCGTAAAGCGCTGTGCGCACGCCGCCGACATGCATGAAGCCGGTCGGCGACGGAGCAAAACGGGTAACAACAGTACTCATGCTTCGTGCGGGAGGGCTATGGCGAGCACTTCGCGGGCGAGGATGCGCGCTGCGTCAGGGTCAGTGAATCCCTCGGCTGCTTTACCCATGCGGAGAGCGAGCTCGTGGTCGTCCAGGATGCGTTTGACCTCGGCGACGAGGAGGTGCGAGGCGAGATTTTCTTCCTCGAGTACGATGGCGGCACCGGTACGCGCATAGGCATAGGCGTTCGTACGCTGATCGTGGCTCACGGATTCGGGAATCGGAATCAGTATCGCGGGTTTCTTCCAAAGGCCGATCTCGGCGATACTGGTCGCGCCGGCACGCGAGATAACTAAATCCGCGACGCCAGCAGCGCGTTGCAGAGAGGTCTGGTCAAGGTAGTTGAACGGATGGTAGCGATCCGCGTGCGGATGCCCCGAGAGGATTACCTTGGCTATCGCCTCGACGCTGTTGAAGTTCGCGGAACCGGTTTGATGGATGACATTTGCGAGGGTGACGAGTTCGGGGAGCGCCGAGAGCACCGTCTCATTTATCTTTACGGATCCTTGCGAGCCACCGAGTATGACGACCGTCGGTACGCCACGCTCGAGACCGAGATATTGGCGTGCACCCTCCATCTCGATGCGCATGAGTGCTTTCCGGATAGGGATACCGGTACGCGCGATACGTTTCTGTATTTTTGCGGGGAAATATACTGCGGCACTATCAAAGGCGACGGCAATCTTCTCAGCCCACGGAGCGGCGAGTAGGTTCGCGCGGCCTGGCTTCGCGTCCGACTCGTGGATGAGAATCGGGATGCGCAGGAGATGGGCGGCAAGCACCGTCGGTACGCTACCGTAGCCGCCCTTGCTCACAACCACATCGGGATAGATGCGAAAGAGCGTGAGGATTGCCGCTATCGTACCGGCGATGGTGGTGAAAGAATCGGTGACGTTTCGGAAAGAAGCGTACCGGCGCATCTTCCCTGCCGGAATATGGATATAGACGATGCTGTTTTCAAACAATGCCTTCTCGTCATAGGGTGTCGGCGCGAGGTAGTAGAGATTCGGCGCGATGAGGTGTTCTTCGCGGACGAGATCAGAAAGCGCTTCCGCGATGGCGATGATGGGGGTGAAATGGCCGCCGGTCCCGCCGCCGGTGAATACAATCTTCATACGTGACAGTATACAATAAAACTCATTTCAAGACGTTTCCCGATTTGCCGGATTGCTCAGCTCTTTCGATGAGCGGCGACGTTCAGGATAAGACCGCACATGAGAAGGGTCGCCGCGAGCGCGGTCCCGCCGTGGGAGATGAATGGCAGCGGAAGACCGGTGAGCGGTATGATACCGAGCATCGCGCAGATATTGATGAATGCTTGGAAGATGATGAGGAAGGAGAAACCGAGAGCGACGAGGCCGCCGAAGAGTTCGTTCGAACGTCCGGCTATCACGATGCCGCGAGCGGCGAGTGCTATGAAAAGAGTGAGGAGGACGAGCGCGCCGATGAATCCGGTTTCTTCGGCGAAGACGGCGAAGACGGAATCGCCGTCCGGCTCCGGGAGATAGTTGAACTTCTCGACGCCCTGGCCAAACCCGCGACCGACGAGGCCGCCCGAACCGATTGCGATGAGCGATTGTTGTATTTGATATCCGCTCGACAGCGAATTCGCCGAAGGATTGAGGAAGGTCTTCACACGCTCGAGCACGTACGGCCGTACCAGAATGACGATACCGAGCGCGATGATGGCGGTGAGCGCGAGGAGGCCGAAGTCGCGCAGTGGCGCCCCGGCGGCGAAATACATCACGGCGCCTGTCGCGAGCAGGAGTATCGTCGTCGAGGTGTTCGGTTGCGCGAGCAGGATAGCAGCCGGTAGGGCGAGAAATGCGATGAAGGGGAACAGCCCTTTCTTGACGTTCGTGAGCGCGCGCGAACGCGGCGCGAGCCACCACGCGAGTGCGAGCACAAAACCTATCTTGAGTGCTTCAGCCGGTTGGAATGTCGTGATGCGAAGATTGATCCAGCGGGTCGCGCCGCCAGCATGGAAGCCTACGCCCGGCACGAAGACAAGCAGCGTAAGAAGCAACGTCGCGAGGTATATGTGCGGCGCGAAGCGTTTCAATTTCGCGAGCGGCACCGCGCGCGCGAGGAAAAATGCGACGAACCCAAGGCCGAACCCAAGGCCGGTCTGGAGCAGGATATCATGTGACACTGAACTTGCTTCGCGTGCAAGCAATCCGAGCGCCGCTGAGGAGAATATTGCCAGGCCGGCAAGCGCGAGCAGGAGCACGAGTATCAAGAATACACGGTCGCCGGAGACGAACTTCATATCACTTTAAGAGCGCAACGGTCATACCGACGATGGCGCAGATGATGGAGATAATCCAGTAGCGCATCGTCACTTTATAGGACGGCCATCCGATTGCCTCGAAATGATGATGCAGCGGCGCGATACGGAACACTTTCTTCCCGCGAAACCGTTTCGAAGCGACCTGGATGACATTCGACAGGACGGTTACCACGAGCGGAAAAGCGATAATCGGAAGCGCCATGATACCGTACCCATTCCCGGGCGTATCTGTCATGAAGGCGATGACCGCGAGCGTCATGGTGAGCCCCATGGTGCCGGTCTCGGTCATCCAGAAGCGTGCCGGCGGTATATTGAACCAGAGGAAAGCCAATATTGCTCCGGTCAAAGTCGCCGAGAAGGCCGCCAAGTTTATCTGGTTCTGGAAATAGGCGATGCCGGCGTATGCCATGAAAGCAGTGCTGAAGACGCCGCCCGCGAGCCCGTCGATACCGTCGATGACGCCGCCTGCATAAAGCCCGAGCGTTATGAGTACGAAAAGGGGGATGATGAATACTCCGAGCGAAAAGGTGCCATCTCCTGGTATCCCGATGGCGGCGACACCGAGCTTCGCATAGAACCACCAGCCGATGAAAAGCGACACGGAGGTGACGAATAGAAGCCGGGCGCGCAGATGCACGCCGCGTTCTCCGGACGGGAGGATGTCGAACAAGTCATTCACGAAGCCCATGACGGCGCCGGCGAGAAGAGCGAAGAGAGGTATCCATGTCTGGCTACGACTGAGGAAGTCGAGCTTCTCGAAGAGCGGGAGCGGCACGACGCGTGCCAGGAGCCAGAGACCGATCGTGACGAGCGTTGCACTAGCCCAGATGAGGATGCCGCCCATGCGCGGCGTTCGCGTCTCAGTGCCGGCGTGAACGGTTGTGCGCAGGCGTTCGAACTCGACCGCTTTCGTGCCATCGAGCGCCGTCTTCCCCACTGATTTTTTCCATACTTTATATTTGAAAAGGTAGTGCGTGAGCAGGGGCGCGAGCAGGATACCGACGACGAATGATGCCGTCGCGGGGATGAAGACCTTGATGATATTCGAAGCAATCATAGCCTTCAGAGGGAGGATACGCCGGCAAAGTGCGCGAGGGTGGCCGCGACGAGCGTCGTGCCGTCGGTGAAGCGGCTCTTTTCGGTAGAGCCGAGCACGACGATAGCGATTGGGTGCCGGATACCGACATCGAAAACGAGAGCAAGGTTTCCGCCAGCGAGATCAGTGTAGCCGGTCTTTGAGAGGAGGAGACGCGGGATAGTATCGACCATCGGATCGGTGTTCTTTACGGAGAAATGCGTTCCGGCGAGAGAGACACCCTCTGTCGTGCTGTGCGTCGTCGCAGCGACAATTGTCGGTGCTTCGGCGGCCAGCGCACCGGCGAGTTTCGCGAGATTCCGTGCCGAACCATAGCCGCCCGAGATGGTGGCACTCACGTCGAGGCCGCTGCCATTAAGCGCATACGTCTGGGAGAGGTCGAGCGCAGCTGCGGCGCTCGCCAGTGCTCCGTTCGTGGTCTGATTCTCGCGGGCAGCAGTCGCTTCAGCGATAGCGGTCGCACCGTCATTCAGTGATGCGGTGAGGGTCAGGCGTGTGAGCTCGGCAAGCGTGAACACCTCTCCAGCCCTGAAGGCATGCGGGGCGTCGAGATGTGTAGCGTCAGCCGGGATAGTGATTGGCGTCTTCAGCACTG